>JAIEIQ010000212.1 GCA_029065305.1 Oscillospiraceae bacterium | reverse complement strand
ACCACCCGCTACTATGTGGACGAGTTCCATCTGCTGCTCAAAGGGGAGCTGGCCTCCTGGAGCGTGGAAATCTGGAAACGATTCAGAAAGTGGGGCGGAATCCCCACCGGCATCACGCAGAATATCAAGGATTTGCTGGCTTCGCGGGAGATTGAGAACATTTTCGAGAACAGCGACTTCATTTACATGCTCAATCAGGCCGCTGGGGACCGGCAGATTCTCGCCAAGCAGCTGAACATCTCCCCCCACCAGCTGTCCTACGTCACCCACTCCGGCGAGGGTGAGGGGCTGCTGTTCTATGGCAACGTGATCCTGCCCTTCGTGGACCGCTTCCCCAAGGACACGGAGCTGTACCGGCTGCTCACCACCAAGCCCCAGGAGGTCACGGTATGAAGCGCCAGCCCCGCCTCCAGTTTACGGATGCAGAGCTGTCTCCCAAGCTGAAACGGCACGTCCGGCGGGCGGAGCGGGCGGCGGACAAGGCGGAACGGGCGCGGGAAAAGATACCCAAGGACCGGAAGAAACTCAAACGCCGGATGATCGAGCAGCAGTCCGCCAAGGCCCGCAAGGGCAAAAAGCACCTCTATTTCGAGGATGTGGACCGGCCCAAGCCCCCCTCCAAGCTGTCCCACGCCGTCCAGTCCACGCCCCTCAACGCCGCATCCGTCCAGGCCCACCGGAAAATCCGGGAGGCGGAACAGGACAACACGGGCCTGGAGAGCGCCCACCGGCTGGAGGAGGCGGCGGAGGGCGGGGTCCGCCTCGCGGCCTATTCCTACCGCGCCCAAAAGCTGCGGCCTTACCGAGAGGCGGCAAGGGCGGAGCGGCGGCTGGAAAAGGCCAACGTGAACGCGCTGTATCAGAAGCATCTTCACGATAACCCCCAGCTTGCCAGCAATCCCCTCTCCCGCTGGCGGCAGAAGCGGGCCATTCAAAAGCAGTACGCCGCCTCGGTGAAGTCCGGCCAGACCGCCGCCGCCACCATAGAGAACACCGCCAGGGCCGCGAGAAAGGCTGCGGAGAAGTCCAAAGACACCGCCAGTTTCATCCTGCGGCACAAGAAGGGCATCGGCATCATCATTGGCCTGCTGGCCTGCGTCAGCCTGCTGCTCAACTGCATGGCCTCCTGCTCCATTCTGCTGGAGGGCGGGCTGTCCGCGCTGGGCGGCTCCACCTACCCCTGCCGGGACGAGGACATGTTGGGGGCCGAGGCCGCATACGCCGGGATGGAGGCGGCGCTCCAGAATGAGCTGGACAACTATGCCAGCCTGCACCCCGGCTATGACGAGTACAACTTCGACCTGGACGAGATCAGCCATGATCCCTATGTGCTGGTCTCCATCCTCACCGCCTACCACCGGGGGGAGTGGACGCTGGCGGAGGTGCAGGGGACGCTGGAAATGCTCTTTGACCAGCAGTACATTCTCACCGAGGAGGTGGTGGTGGAGGTGCGCTACCGGACGGAGACCCGGACGGACAGCGAGGGCAACGACTACGATGTGGAAGTCCCCTACAATTATTACATCTGCAACGTGACCCTGGAGAATTTCGACCTGTCCCATCTGCCGGTCTACATCATGGGGGAGGATCAGGTCAGCATGTATGCCACCTACATGGCGACCCTGGGCAACAGGCCGGACCTGTTCCCCACCAGCCAATACCCCAACGCCTCCCAGCGGGAGGACTATCTGGATTACGACGTACCCCCGGAGGCATTGGAGGACGAGACCTTTGCCGCGATGCTGGCCGAAGCGGAGAAATATCTCGGCTATCCCTACGTTTGGGGCGGCAGCTCCCCGGCCACGTCCTTTGACTGCTCCGGCTTTGTGTCGTGGGTCATCAATCACAGCGGCTGGGACGTGGGGCGGCTGGGGGCCAAGGCCCTGTGCAACCTCTGCACCCCGGTCTCACCCGCCAACGCCCGCCCCGGCGATCTGGTGTTTTTCATCAACACCTACGACGCGCCGGACCCCAACGCGCCCACCCATTGCGGGATTTATGTGGGCAATAACATGATGATTCACTGTGGAAATCCCATTTCCTACGCCAATTTGAACAGCAGTTACTGGCAAAATCATTTTTACTGCTATGGCAGACTGCCTTGAGAGGAGAGACGCAATATGAATCCGAAAATCAAGAAAATCGACAGCGAGTATGAGAAGAACGCCGCCAAGATCACCGAGCTGCAAGCCCGCCAGCGGGAGCTGGAGAAGCAGCGCCTGGAGCTGGAGAATCTGGACATCATCGGCATGGTGCGGAGCATGGGCCTGACCCCCGACCAGCTGGCGGCGCTCATCCAGGGCGAGAAGCCCAACGAGAAGAAGGAGGAGACCGACTATGCGTAAATTCACAAAGCACATCCTGTCCGTCCTGCTCTGCGTGGCGCTGTGCTGTACCGCCCTCTCCGTCCCGGCCTTTGCCGCCAGCGGGGAGACCTCCCAAGAATCGGGACAAGCCGAGGCGGGCGGCAGCTTCACTATCGACCTGGACAGCCTCTTTGCCATGCTGTTCTCCGGGGAGGCAGACACGGCCTTTTCCTTCAACGGCAGGGAGTGGACACTGGAGGACGTGGAGCGGGCCTTTGCCAGCCTGGAGACGGACAGCACCGCCGACACCGCCGAACCGGACCTGATCGGCACAGTGGTCACAGGCGGGTCCCGGCTGAATCTCCGCTCCGGCGGCAGTACGGACTATGCCGTGATCGGGCAGCTGGCCCCCGGCGATCAGGTCCAGGTGCTGGGGGAGGAAAACGGCTGGTATGAGGTCCTTATCACCGAAAAGAGGGGCTACGTCTGCGGCAAGTATCTGAATGTGGAGGAGGTCTCCTCAGCGGAGAGCGGGGACCCCGGCCAGCTGGATGGACAGTCCCTGATGCTGTTTCTGTCCCTGATGATGCAGGGCATGACCGGCGCGGACGGGAACACTGGCGCACTCACCCCGGAGGGAAACCTGACGCTGGTGGACGATCTGAACGGGAATGCTCCGGAGGAGAAGCAGTTTATCACCGTTGTCACCAAAAGCGGCAACTATTTTTACATCATCATTGACCGGGCGAAGGATGGGGAGAACACCGTCCACTTTTTGAATCAGGTGGACGAGGCCGACCTGCTCTCGCTGATGGAGGACGGAGAACAAGCCCCGGCGGTCTGTTCCTGCTCGTCCAAGTGCGCGGCGGGGGCGGTGAACACCTCCTGCGCGGTCTGTTCCGTCAATATGGCCGAGTGCGCCGGGAAAGCGCCGGAGCCGGACCCCGACACGGAACCGGAGAAGCCGGAATCGCAGAAAAAGGGCGGCAGTACCGGCCTGCTGGTGATCGTCCTGGTGATGGCCCTGGCGGGCGGCGGCGCGGTGTACTATCTGAAATTTATGAAGAAAAAGCCGGAGGCCAAGGGCAGCACCGACCTGGACGACTACGACTACGGGGCGGACGAGGACGAGCTGGAGGAGGACGCTGACCCGGACCCGGAGGAGGACGTATGAAATACTTCACAGACCGCCCTATGGAGCGGGTGATGATGCAGCTCCCCCGCGCCCAGCGCGACCAGCCCCAGCC
>JAIEIQ010000211.1 GCA_029065305.1 Oscillospiraceae bacterium | reverse complement strand
CTCCGCCCCCAGCCGCAGACCCTTCACCCGGTCGGCCAGCGCGCCCTTGGCGGTGAGGAAGATGACCGGTATCTCCAGGGGCCGGATGTACTCCATCAGCTCAAAGCCGTCCACCTCCGGCAGCCTCACGTCCAGCAGGATGAGATCATATGTATTCCGCTCCAGCAGATCCGCCGCCCGGGCCCCGTCCTGGGCGCAGGTGCAGCAAAAGCCCTCCTTGGTCAGGCTCAGGCGGATCAAATCGGCAATGGGCTTCTCGTCCTCCACAATCAAAACATGAATCAAAGCAGGCACCCCCTTCTGTCCCATGGTCATCTTATCCCCCGCAGGCATCAAACTGGCAACATTTTTCCATCCGGCCTGCCGCAAAGGATGAAAAAGAGCGCTCATCCCAACGGATGAGCGCTCTTTTCACGGCACAACCACGGCCACAAACAGCAGATACAGCACAAAGCACCCGCCCCAGCGGATCCACCGGGCGGCTTTGGGGCCCAGCTTTTTTCCCAGCAGGCTCCCCAGCGGCGGGAGGGAGAGAACGGTCATGGCGGCAAAGATGTAGATGCCACTGCGGTACACCGGGCTCCCGCCCTCCCGCCAGCCCATCCAGAACCCCAGGGCGGCGAGGGCAAAGAAGAGCGTGACAAAGCTGTTGCAGATCAGCGCCGTAGCGCGGCCGATCCGGGCCAGAGGGGAGCCCCCCGGCTCATCGCGGATCTCCGGGCCCTGGTAGTCCTCATAGCGCATAGGCCCGCTTTACAGCAGCTTCTTAATCCGCTCCGCGATCTGGGGGGCGGTGAGGCCGTACTCCTCCAGCACGGCCTTGGCCTTTCCGGAGGTGCCGAACTGGTCCTGAATCCCGATGCGGTCGAACTTGCAGTCCACCTTGCCCAGCAGAGTGCTGGCCACCGCCTCGCCCAGGCCGCCGATGACGCTGTGCTCCTCCACCGTCACAACCTTGCCGCACTTCTTGGCGTACTCCGTCACGCACGCCTCGTCCAGGGGCTTGATGGTGTGGACGTTGATGACAGCGGCGCCGATCCCCTCCGCAGCCAGGAGCTCCGCGGCCTTCTCCGCCTCGCTGACCATCAGGCCCGTGGCGAACACCGCCACATCCTTGCCGTCGCGCAGGACGTTGGCCTTGCCGATCTCAAAGGGACGGTCCTCCTCGGGCACCGGGGTAGCCAGACGGGCCAGACGGATGTACACCGGGCCCTCCATCTCGGCGGCGGCAAAGACCGCCTTCCGGGTCTCCTTGGCGTCGGCGGGGCAGAGGACCGTCATGCCCGGGATCACCCGCATGAGGGCCAGATCCTCGATGCACTGGTGGCTGGCCCCGTCCTCGCCCACGGACACACCGGCGTGGGACATGCACAGCTTCACATTCAGATGGGGATAGGCGATGGAGTTGCGGATCTGCTCGTACACCCGGCCCGCGCCGAACATGGCGAAGGTGGAGCAGAAGGGAATGAGCCCCGTGGTGGACATGCCCGCAGCCACATCCACCATGTTGGCCTCGGCGATGCCCATATTGTAGAAGCGCTCGGGGAACTCCTTCTTGAAGGTCACGGTCATGGTGGACTTGGACAGGTCCGCGTCCAGAACGACCACCTTCTCATTGACGGCCCCCAGCTCGGCCAGGGCCTCACCATATGCGGCCCGCGTTGCTTTTTCACTCATCGTCTCAGCCCTCCAATTCCTTCAGTGCCTGCTCCCGCTCCTGGGCATTGGGAGCCTTCCCGTGCCAGCCGGCCTGGTTCTCCATGAAGGAGACGCCCTTGCCCTTCACCGTGTGGGCCAGAATCGCCCTGGGCTTGCCGGGGGCGGCGGGGGTGTTCAGCGCGGCCAGCACCTGGTCCAGATCGTTGCCATCGGCCAGCTCCATGAGGTCAAAGCCAAAGGCCCGCAGCTTCGCCGCCAGATCCCCCAGGCTCATGACATCGTCGTTTTTGCCGTCGATCTGGAGGCCGTTGTTGTCGATAACCACGGTCAGGTTGTCCAGCTTGTAGTGGCTGGCGGCCATGAAGGCCTCCCAGACCATGCCCTCCTGGCACTCGCCGTCGCCCAGGATGGTGTAGACCTTGGTGTCCTTCTTCTGGTGCTTCGCGCCCAGGGCCATACCAACGGCGATGGACACGCCCTGGCCCAGGGAGCCGGTGGAGGCGTCCACGCCGGGGATCTTCTTCATGTCCGGGTGGCCCTGGAGCATCCCGTGGAGCTGGCGGAAATTGGCAAACTCCGCCTTGTCAAAGAAGCCCAGCTCCGCCAGTACGCCGTAATAGCAGGGGGCGGCGTGGCCCTTGCTGAGGACGAACCGGTCCCGATCCGGGTCCTTGGGATTTTGGGGGTCGATCCGCATCTGGGTACAGAAGATGGCGCTCATGAGCTCCACGGCGGACAGGGAGCCGCCGGGGTGGCCGCTGCCGGAGGCGGCGGTGAGCTCGATGATATCGCGGCGTACCTGGGTGCAGAACGTTTTCAGCTGTGCTGTGTTCATGGTGATACACCTCCGTTCATAATTTACCACGAATACAGCATACCCCACAATTCCCGGATTGTCAATCGCCGTTTACAGGGAAGGACTCGCTGAACTGCTCCTCCAGAAGGTTTCCTTCGCTGTCGAAAAATTCCAGATGCCAGGGCCAGCGGTTCAGGGCCTCCTCCCCCGTCATGGCCGATGTAAACCCCGTGACCGCCTCCTCCTCCCAGGTGCCGGAGGAGGAGTAATACTTCTGACGGAGGAGGAAAAAGAACACCTCCCCCTGCCGCTCGCCCTCCATCTCGTAGGTTTCCTGCCACGCCGGGTCCTCCAGGAAGAGGGTCAGCTTCAGCCGGGCCCACTCCGCCCCCCTGGGCGGGTCGATGGCCAGCAGAGCCGGGGAGCCCAGGTTGACGCCGTCCTCCGGCCAGTAGCGGATTCTGTCAATGAGAGCGACCAGGGTGGCCCGGTCCCCGTGCCGGGGCCAGCACTGGTAAACATTGTTGCGGTTCCGGACAATAATGCTGTCCCGGTTGACGCCTACCAGCATCTTCGGGCCATGGGAGCCGGTCTGATCGATGGACCAGACAATCTCGCTCTCCTCCCGGAGGGTCTGCCGCTCCCAGCGGTGGAGCTCCATCTCCAGGGTGGGCAGGGGGTAGCCGTTCTGCCGCCACAGGGGGATGAGCAGAATGGCCGTCAGCAGAAGATTGCGCAGGATTCTCAGACGGTATTTTTTCGTCATCAGGATACCCTCCCCCTCTCCAGGTCCACGCGGATGCCGGCACTGCCCTCCCCCAGGGGGATATCCAGCCAATCCGGAACGTCCTCCCGCTCCGCCAGCGGAAATTCTATCTCATAGAGAACGGAGAAAAGTCCCTCGCCTTTATACAGGCAGTAGAAGCCGCCTTCACGGTAATAGCAGCCCTGATACTGCCTGCCCCTGTTGTCCGCCGCCGTGCGGTCGAGTACCAGGGTGTCGCTGAGCTCCCAAAACCGCCAGGTGCTCTCCCGCAGGGCTACCACCAGCAGGAGCTGATCCCTGTCCCCTGTACCTGGAACAGTTCCCCGCTCCAGACGGACGCCCGGGGAGGAAAACCAGTACGCCCCCACGCGCCTGCCGCCCTCTATCCGCCACTCCTCCAGTACTTCCCGCTCAAAGTCATTCATGTTCCTGTGGAATCTGATATTGTTCAGCGTGGCGGGTACAAGGGAAACCACCGCGATAAAAAAGACCAGGGCCAGCGTCCACTGGCTCAGCCGCCAGAGCCAGCCCCACCATGGCGCGTGGATTTTTGCCAGCGCCTCCGCCACCTCCGCCGGGTCCCCCATGGCCTCCGCCGCGGCACTCTCCGCCTCCTCCGCAGTCAGCCCCTGGGCCTCCAGTGCCGCCCGCCGGTCCTCCAGGTGGGCCCAGAGCTCCTTTCGGACGGCCTCCCGGTCCGGGGCGAAGAGGATGCCCTCCACCGCCCGGCTGCCCCAATAGCTTCCGCTCATGTCCCCACCCCCTAGGTCCCGGAGAGGATCGCCGTGACAGCCCGGCTGTAGGCGTTCCACTCCCGCTCCCGGTCCTCCAGGGCCCGCAGGCCGGCGGCGGTGACGCGGTAGTAGCGCCGCGTCCGTCCGGCGGGGGTCTGGGCCTCCCGGGCTGTGACCAGCTTCTCCTTCTCCAGGGTGTGCAAAATGGGGTACAGGGTCCCCTCCTTCAGCCGGAACATGCGCTCCGACCGCCGCTCCAGCTCCTCGATGATCTCATAGCCGTACATCTCCCGGCCCTTCAGCAGGGCTAGCACCAGCATACTGGTGTTCCCCGCCGGGGCGCTCCTGTCTCTCGCCACGGGAATCCCTCCTTACCTAGATAATCTAGGTATAGTATACATAGATTATCTAGGTATGTCAAGGCCCCTCCGTATTTCCCTGCATAGACGGCGGCAGCCGGGAGGCTTTCCATCGAAAACCTCCCGGCTGTCCAATTGAGAGCGCCGGAGCGCGGCGTCCCCCTCCTCAATATTTGCTGATAGCCAGTCCCGCGTCGTCCTCCCCTTTTTCCAGGGAGCGGACCGTCAGATGGTAGGACAGCTCCGGGCTCACCTTCACCAGCACCCGCTCCCCCACCCGCCGGCCCAGCAGGGCCCTGCCCACCGGGGACTCCTTGCTGATAAGCCC
>JAIEIQ010000210.1 GCA_029065305.1 Oscillospiraceae bacterium | reverse complement strand
AGCAAATCCACGTGGCTGACGGCCTTCACCGTCAGCTCGTCGGTGTGGTACTCCACGCTGAGATCCCTGATCTCCAACAGTGTTGTCTCGCTCATGGCTCCTCCCTCCTCAGTTCTTCAGCTTGGGGTCCAGCGCATCCCGAAGACCGTCGCCGATCAGGTTCAGGGACATGGCCGACACCATGATAGCCAGACCGGGGAAGATCACCAGATAGGGGTAGTTGCGCATCTGCTCCCGGCCCTCGGAGAGCATGGCGCCCCACTCCGGCGTGGGGGCCTGGATGCCCAGGCCGATGAAGCTCAGCCCCGCGATAGCCAGAATGGTAATAGCCAGGTTCAGCGTCGCCTGGACGATGATGGGGCCCAGGGCGTTGGGGAGGATGTGCTTGGTGAGAATGCGCCAATCCGTGGTGTTGCAGGCCCGGGCCGCCTCAATGTACTCCTGGTTCCGGATGGGCAGGATTGCCGCCCGAAACACCCGGGTAAACCCGGGGATCACCCCGATAACGCAGGCCAGGCCCAGGTTGAAGATCCCGTTGCCCAGAGAGGCCACAATGCAGATAGCCATGAGGTTGAAGGGCAGGGCGTAGAAGACGTCCATCACCCGCATGATGAGGTTGTCCACCCGCCCGCCGTAGTAGGCGGACAGGGCCCCAAAGAGAGCGCCGAAAACAGTGGCGGCAGTGATAATCACCAGGGACGCGGACAGGGAGATCCGGGTGCCCCAGAGGACCCGGGCCAGCACATCCCGGCCGTACTGGTCGGTGCCGAAGGGGTGGGCCAGGCAGGGGGGCTGGAGCCGCTGGCGGATGTTTTGGCCGACAACATCCTGGGTATAGTTCAGAAACAGGGGACAGCAGGCCGCGATAAGCACCAGAAGCGCCAGAATCAGCAGTCCGGCCATGGCGGTGCGGCTCTTGGCGAAGCGGCGGCAGACCGAGCCGAGCTGGCTGCGCTTTTTGTACCCGTTTCCCTCGGAGGCCGCGTTTGTGGATGCGTTTTTCATCGGTCAAGTCCTCGCTTTCCTGGCTTTGACGTACTGGCTCTTGAGCCGCGGGTCGATGTACACATACAGCACATCCACGATCAGGTTGACGGCGCTGGTGGTCAGGGCGATGAACAGCACCTCCGCCATGACCATGGGCACGTCCAGCTGCCGCACGGAGGTGATGGCCAGAGATCCCAGGCCGTTGAGGGTAAAGACGGTTTCAATAATCACCGTGCCCCCCAGCAGGCTGGCGAAGTTCATGCCCACAATGGTCACAATGGGGAGCAGCGCGTTGCGCAGGGCGTGGCGGAAGATAACCTGCCGCTCATTGGCCCCCTTGGCCCGGGCCATTTTGATGTAGTCCGCCCGGATGACCTCCAGCATGCTTGAGCGGGTCATCCGCACCAGGGTGGCAAGGGAGGACGCCGCCAGCGTCACCCAGGGCAGAATGTAGCCGGCAAAGGAGCCGTCCCCCATGGTGGGCAGCCAGGAGAGCTTCAGGGCGAAGAGCAGAATCAGCAGGGTCCCCAGCCAGAAGGCGGGCATAGAGGAGAAGATCAGCGCCCCCGTCAGAGTCAGGTTGTCCAGCAGGGAGTACTGCTTCACCGCCGAGAGGATGCCCACCGGGATGCCGACCAGCACCATCAGGAACATGGCCCCCAGGGCCAGGCGGATGGTGTTGGGCAGGCGCTCCATGATCTCCTGGAGCACCGGCAGGTTGGTCCGCCAGGAGGAGCCGAAGTCGCCCCGGAGCGCGTTGGTGAGAAACGAGAGGTACCGCGTCCAGAAGGGCTGATCCAGGCCCATCTGGGCCCGCAGGTCCGCCAGGGCCTCCGGCGTGGCCTTGATGCCCAGAATGATCTGCGCCGGGTCGCCGGGGGACATGTCCATCATGGTGAATACCAGCAGCGAAATCCCCAGAATGACGGGGATCATCAGGAGAAGGCGCTTGAAAATATACCGTGCCACAAATTTCCCTCCCTTGAGCGGTTTGAACACTGTCCGCAGAGGCTTGACAGTGGTGCCGGATTCAAGTACAATAAAATGAATCCCCAAATAATCGAACGTGTTCAATAATGGAATATGATACAACGAACGCGTTCAATTGTCAAGACCCCGGATTTGACTTTTTATTTTTATGCAGGTTTTTGTCGTCTATTGACAGGATATTGGGGCTGTGGAGGAAAATTATGCGTAAGCGTGAACAGGCGATGTACAACATACTGACAGCGGCGCTGGAGCTGTTCCGCCAGAACGGCTTCCAGAATACCAGCGTCCGCCAGATCGCGGAGCGGGCCGGCGCCGCGCTGGGCATGGTCAACCACTATTTTGCCAGTAAGGAGTACCTGGGCGCCCAGGTGCTCTCTCTTCTGGATACCTACGCGAACTCACCGCTCTCGAAGTGGGTCACCTTCCAGGAGGACCCGATTCTCTACGATCTGGCCGCTGTGCGCGTATTCTTCCGCTTTTTGCAGGAGCACGGCTACTGGGAGTTCTATCTGGACTCCCTGCGGAAGGATTTCTTCTTTAACCACCTCTTCAACCGCCCCATGGTCCTCATCAGCGCCCTCCAGGAGATCTACCACTTCACCGCCACGGAGGACGACTGCCTGCTCTACTCCAAGTACCTCCCCTACATGATGGAGAAGACGGTGATCCTCAAGAAGGCGGACGGCCTGTTTCCCACCATCAGCTACGAGGAGATCCCCTACCTTATCTGCCAGACGGCGATGAACCACTTTATCCCCGAGGCGGACATCCGCCTGCGGGACGACCGGAGCAAGGGCGTCGCGGAGGAGATCTGCCGGACCCTTCAGGACTGTCCGCCGGAGGAGATGATCTGGGCGTATGTGCGGCGGCTGGACGCCTCCCTCCAGCAGGCCACCGCCAACAGCCACAGCTACTGGCTGCGCCAGATCTCGGCGATCAACCCCTGAGGGGGAAATGGGGATTGACAAACGGACCGGTTTGTTATACTATAAAATCGAACATGTTCAATAAACAAGTTCGCATCAGGATTACAACCGGCCCACTGCGGGCCCGAAAGGATGGACAGACCCATGGAACTGAAGGAAATGGAAGCGATCCGAGATTTTACCGGCCACAAGTATGTCATCAGGATGATGGACCCCGCCGACTGGGTGCGCCACTACAACGAGGGGGGCGAGGTTGTCAACGACTTTATCCTGCCCCGGGGGCCCCGGCAGAAGGATGAGTTCTCCGACACCGTCTACCACAAGGGCACCGACGTCCCCTACCACTGGCACAGGAACGGCTTTGAAACCTTTGAGGTCGCCCGGGGCAGCGTGGACTGCGTGGTCAACGGCAGGCGGTTCATCGCCAGGGCGGGCGATCTGGTCCACCTGCCCCCCTACACCTCCCACGGCTTTGTGTTTTTGGAGGAGGGGACCATCTGGCGGGAGTTGTTCCAGGAGATTGACATGTCGGGCGGCATTCTGGAGAAAAACATGGTCAACGCCTACTATGAGCCCCTCAAGGAGGACGACGCGTTCATGGCTATGTACCGGGAGGGCAAGACCATGAAGCGGGAGATCCCCTCCGTCTGGCAGGAGGAGCCCGAGGACCACAGCAAGGTGTTCCAGTGCCGCACGCCGGAATTCGCCTGGGAAAAGCACGAGGGCGAGGGGTACTCCATTCAGCTGAAGGTGGCTAAATGGGAGACCGCCGGCTGCAAGGAGATCTGGCACGCGGATCTGAAAAAGGGGCTGAAGGTGGAGTATGGCTATCCCCACCGGGGCTACGAGATGCTCTATATCCAGCGGGGCAGGCTGGAGCTCACCGTCCGGAATACCCACGCCAATTCCGAGCCGCAGACCTGGATTGTGGAGGGGGACAGCATCATCGACATCCCGCCCTACCACACCTACACCATACGGGTGCTGGAGGACACTGCCCTGTACAACTACGGCGGGGAGTACGATCTCCAGAACTGTCTGGAGGATCTGGCCTCCGTGATGAGGAGCGAGCCGGAGCGGCTCCGGGACCCGGCGGCGCGGCTGGCCTTCCTGCGCCAGTACGGCGTATATGCCACTTCCCTGGAGTATAAGCCGGAGTAGGGTGCGCGATAGAAGAGATCGGGGCGGACGCACACAAAGTGCGTCCGCCCCGATGCGCGTCACGCCGTCCGGACGGTGACAATCACCCCGTCCACGTTGTTGCCGGAGACGGTGTACTCCCCCTGGTCCGGGAGGTAGACATTTTCCGCCCCCTCGGTGTACCAGATCTCATAGGTTCCCGCCCCGCACTCCACAACAAGGTGCTCCCCGTCAAAGGGAAACCCCTTCAAATACTCGATATACTCCTCCATGCACAGCCCCTCTCCGGCCATCTGGACGGCGTGGGGGACGCCCACATACCGGAAGTGCCAGGGCTCGTCCCAGATGCCCGTCAGCGCCTCCTTCCCGGCCTCGTAGCGGACCACCCAGCCGTAGCGTCCGCAGTTCTCGTTGATCCAGGCGTACTCGCCGGAGCCGTCGTAGTCGCCGCTGGAGCCGTCCCGGTAGAGGATGGAGAGGTCCGCCGCCAGGCCCGTGTGGTGCTCGCTGCCGCCGGGCTGGGCCACATACCGCTCCGCGTGGTCCTGACCGCTGCGCTGTGCGCTCTGCTCGAAGAGGTGCTGCTGATACGCCTCTGTCCGGTACCCCGCCACTACATTGATGGTCCGGCTGCCCCCCTGCTCCACGAAGTCCTCCAACATCTCGTTGAGGGGCCCCATCGCCGCAGGGGAGAGGTACACCTCCATATCCCGGACGTAGTAGCTGTCGTTTTTCTCCTCGTAGACGCTGGCCAGGGGCGGTTCCTCCTCCGGAAACTGATAGAAGATCTGGTTGTTGACCAGAATCAGCTCCCCGGTGTGGATGGCCTCCTCCCCCAGATCGGTCCTGGTGCAGGCGATGCCGGAGGGGGTGGTCCGGTGCTCCGGCAGCTCCTCCCGAACCGGCGGCGGGGTGTCCCCGGGGAGCTCGGGCGCCTCCTCCGGCGCTGTTCCGCCTCCCCCGCCGAGGAGCCGCAGGCAGAGGATCGCCGCCGCCGCGCCCGCCAGCAGGGCGAGGACGACTGGAACTGGATGGATGTAGACGCCGCGCCTGCGGCGGTATTTTCTCATTGCTGATGTGCCTCCTTCTCTGTCTCCGCCCAATCACCCGAAGCTCCGGCTGTTCCACTGGATCTGGCAGGTTCTGCCCCAGGCGGCGGCGGAGCTGATGGGAATATAGATGGTCTGGCCGTCGTAGGAGAAGGCCATGTCCGCGTTGGCGTTGTAGCTGCCGTCGCTGATGAGCGTCGCCTCCTGCTTGTCCAGGATGCCCAGAATCCGGTTGTTTCTCCAGTTGCTGTCCACGCTGTCCAGCCCCCAGTAGTCCCGCCAGCCCTCGCCGAAGTTGCTCATCCCCCGCAGGCCCCAGGTCAGGTTCACCTCCGCCCCCACGGGCCAGGAGAGGGTAAAAGCCAGAATCCGCCCGGACTGCACATCCACCGCCACATCCATGGTGTAGGGGTCCCGGCTGAGGGTGGCGTAGTAGACCTGAAAGCCCACCTGGGTGTCGCTGTCCATATACAGCACCTGTCCGCCGGAGGAGATGCCCACCGAATCGGCGGAGCTCCACAGCTGGGGCATGGCCCCCAGCTGGTAGAGGGTGCGCAGCTCGTCCTGGATCTGGACCAGCCGCCCGTGCCACTTCTCGGCCTCCGCCCCGGCGTCATAGTCCTCGCTGTCCGCCGGCAGCGGCACGGTGCTCTCCACCCCGGTGGTGTAAACATAGTAGTTCTCCTGCCCCTTGTAAACCGTGGCGCTGCCGTCTGTAATGCCGAAGCTGACGGACACCTCGTTCTCCTCCAGCCGCAGCACGGAGGCGGATCCGCTGCGGGTCATCAGCAGCTTCTCCCCGATGGACAGCTGCATACTCTCGGCAAAGCCCTCCCGCTCCGCGTCCTGCCGCAGGACATGGGGCTCGTCCAGCAGCAGCCGGTCGTTCCACTGGGACAGCTTTGCCGGCAGAAAGATCGCCAAGGCCACCAGCGCCAGCGTCAGCGCCGGGTACAGCACCAGCGCCAGCCGTTCACTCCTCTTCCGCACGCTCCGCACCTCCCAACTCCGCCGTCGCCCGTGTACCGAAGCCCAGCTCGCTCTGAAAGCGGAGGGTTCCGCCGTGGAGTTCTGCGATCTCCCGGCACAGGGCCAGCCCCAGCCCCGCGCCCCCCTCAGCCCGGGAGCGGGACTTGTCCACCATGTAGAAGGCCTCGGTAATTTTTCCGATCTCCTCCGCCGGGATGCCCCGGCCCTGGTCCTCCACGATGATCAGATACCGGTCCCCCTGGGGCCGTCCGGTGAGGTAGACCCGCCCGCCGGGGTCCGACGCCTTCCTGGCGTTGTCCAGCAGGTTTTGCAGGAGGGTCTGGAGCAGGGCGGCGTCCCCCCACAGCGTCCCGGGCTCCGCCCGGACGGAGAGGGTCAGCCCCCTGTCGGCCATGGCCGGCTGGCTGATGCGGCCCGCC
>JAIEIQ010000021.1 GCA_029065305.1 Oscillospiraceae bacterium | reverse complement strand
CGGTACGTGGGCCGTGGGATGCTGTTTCTGGACCTCATCCAGGAGGGCAACCTGGGCCTCATCAAGGCGGTGGAGAAATTCGACTACACCAAGGGCTACAAGTTCTCCACCTACGCCACTTGGTGGATCCGGCAGGCCATCACCCGGGCCATCGCCGATCAGGCCCGGACCATCCGGATTCCGGTGCACATGGTGGAGACCATCAACAAGGTGATCCGGGTCTCCCGGCAGCTGCTCCAGGAGCTGGGCCACGACCCCTCCCCGGAGGAGATCTCCGAGGAGATGAACATGCCGGTGGACAAGGTCCGGGAGATTCTGAAGATCGCCCAGGAGCCCGTGAGTCTGGAGACCCCCATCGGCGAGGAGGAGGACAGCCACCTGGGGGACTTCATCCCCGACGAGGGGGCCAGCGAGCCCAGCGAGGCCGCCAGCTTTACGCTGCTCAAGGAGCAGCTGGTGGACGTGCTCTCCACCCTGACGCCCCGGGAGGAGAAGGTGCTCAAGCTCCGCTTCGGCATCGAGGACGGCCGGACCCGCACTCTGGAGGAGGTGGGGAAGGAGTTCAACGTCACCCGGGAGCGCATCCGGCAGATCGAGGCCAAGGCCCTGCGCAAGCTCCGCCACCCCAGCCGGAGCAAGAAGCTGAAGGATTTTCTCAACTGATTGAATCGGTAAAGCCGCCCTTTCCGTTTGGAAAGGGCGGCTTTGTCGGCGGAGGGGGTGGGCTTACGCCTTCTTCACCACAGGGATCCAGACCTCGTACTTTGCGTTCCGGGGATCGGCGTTGAGGTAGACCTCGATATCGGGGGCGCTCCCATACTCGTAGCCCGAGCTGGGGAGCCACTCCGTCAGGATCCGGCGCTCCAGCTCCTGGATGGACTGGGGCGTCCCCTCCCCGGAGAAGATGGCCCAGACGGCGGCGGGGACGGTGTACTCCTCCAGCTCCCCCGCCTTCTCCGTGCTGGCAACGGCGATATAGTAGCGCCAGGGGCCGTCGTTGGGGCAGTGGCAGACCCCCAGAACACCCGCCGGCTGGCTGTTCATCCGCTGGCAGAGCGTCTGCATGGTGCCGTCTGCGGCCACCCGGTCCCAGAGCTGGGGGACAGTCTGGAAATTGTCCTCCATGCTCTTCTCAATGGGCGCCGACACCCCCACAACGCGGAACGATTCTCTCTGCTCGATTCTGTACTCCATTTCTTCAGCTCCTTTGATCATAATCGTAAAGCGCAGGGGCGGGAAGGATTTGAGGGAGACGCCGGGCTCCCGCACCGCCGAGGGCGCGACCCCGTGGACCGCCTGAAAGGCCCGGTTGAAGGCCGTGGGGGACTGGTAGCCGTACCGGAGGGCCACATCCAGCACCCTCGCCCCCGCCAGCAGGTCCACCGCCGCCAGGGACATCCGCCGCCGCCGGATGTACTCCGACAGGGGCATCCCCGCCATATAGGCGAACATCCGCTGGTAGTGGTAGGCGGAGCAGCAGGCAATCTGTCCCAGCCGGGCATAGTCGATGTCCTCCGTCAGGTGGTCCTCGATATAGCGGATCGTCTCGTTCAGGCCGTCAACCCATTCCATAGTCTGTCTCCTCTCTGCGCTTTCTGAAGATATGATAGCACGGGCGCCGGCGCTTGTCCTCTCCTTTAAGACGCGAATAAGAGAGCTTCACATTCTTCGGCACCTCCATCGCTCCATCCCTCAGTATGGCGACGGCAAGCAAGCCCCGGCGCAGGCCGGGACTTGCTTGCTGCTGGCCGTCGACTGCTTACAGACTAGTCCTCGTCCCCGAAGAACTTCTCGTGAACTGCGCGGACAGCGGCAACGGCGTCCTCCTCGTCGATAAGTACGGAAACCCGGATCTCGCTGGTGTTGATCATTTGGATATTGATGTTGGCGTCGTAAAGGGCCTCGAACATCTTGGCGGCTACGCCGGGGGTGGTCATCATCCCGGCCCCCACGATGGAGACCTTGGCGATCCTGTCCTCCACGGTGATGTGGTGGAAGCCAAGGGCCTCCTTCTGCTCCTCCAGCACCCTCACCGCCTCCTCCACATCCGCCCGGGGCAGGGTGAAGCTGATATCCTTGCTCCCCTCCCGGCCGATGGACTGGATGATGGCGTCCACGTTGACGCGGGCCCGGCCCAGCAGGGAGAAGATGCGGAAGGCCACGCCGGGGCTGTGCTCCAGGCCCACGACCGCGATCCGGGCGATGCTGGTGTCCTTTGCCACACCGGCGATATTTGTCTTTTCCATTTTCACAACCTCCTTGACTTTCGTGCCGGGCTTCCGCTCCAGACTGGACACGACTTCCATATTCACATGATATTTTTTCGCCAGCTCCACGCTGCGGTTGTGGAGCACCTGGGCTCCCTGGCTGGCCAGCTCAAGCATCTCGTCGTAGGTGATTTCCTCCAGCTTCACCGCGCCGGGGGCCACGCGGGGATCGGTGGTGTATACGCCGTCCACGTCGGTGTATATCTGGCACAGGTCCGCGCCGAAGGCGGCGGCCAGGGCCACGGCGCTGGTATCGGAG
>JAIEIQ010000209.1 GCA_029065305.1 Oscillospiraceae bacterium | reverse complement strand
CCCCCCCCCCGCCCCCCCCCCGGGCCCCCGGCGCCCGCCGCCGCCCCCCCCCGCCCCCCCCGCCCCCCCCCCCGCCCCCCCCCCCCCCCCTCGGGGGGGTGGGACCACGGTGGTCCAGGCCCACCGGAGCATTTTCGCCAAGTATATCGAGAATTCCACCATCTACGCCCGGGAGGTCCTCCAGACCGACTGCATCGTCAACGGCAACGTCTACTGCGACGGGGAGGTGCAGGTCAACTCCGGACGGGGGAGCATCATGGGCGGACGGGTCTGGGCCGCCAAGCTGATCAACGCCCGGGCGGTGGGCTCCCAGTCGGAGTGCAGGACCTCCATCACTCTGGGGGGAATGCCCTGTACGAACTTCGAGCGGGAGATCCTCAAGCAGCAGATGAAGACGCTGGAAATGGAGCTGGAGCGGCTGGAGTGCCAGATAGACAGCCCCACCAAGTCCAGCCTGCTGAGCAAGACACGGATGAAGCTCTCCGTGGCCGGGCTGAAGCTCCGGCAGCTGGACGAGGAGCAGCCGGCGGTCAAGCTCCCGACGGAGAGCCGGGACAAGGGGCGGATGGAGTGCGGCATCGTCTATCCGGGGACGGAGATCTCCATCGGGGACGAGGTGCTCCGCCTGCGCCGGATATCCCGGCAGTGCGTGGTCACGCTGATAAACGACGAAATCGTGGTGATGTAGCCGCGCCGCTGCCCTGTAGGGCGCGGAACAAATTGTAAGAGATTCGACAGAAAGAGGGAACTTGGTTTATGAAGAAGAAGCTCATGGTGGTAGACGACTCCCGGATGATGGAGCTCCAGATCTGCAAGCTGCTGGAGGACTCCGAGTTCGAGGTTGCGGCGTACTGTGAGAACGGCGAGGAGGCTATTACCCGCTATGAGGAAATCCACCCGGACGTGGTGACAATGGACATCATTATGCCCGGCATCGACGGCCTGGAGACGGCGCAGATCATCCTGGGGGACCATCCGGAGGCGCGGATTGTCATCGTCTCCTCCCTGACCGACGAGGGCACCGTCAGCGAGGCCGCCGGCATCGGCGCGAAGACCTTTCTCTACAAGCCGCTCACCCGGGAGGGGCTGATCGGCGCACTGGAGCAGGCACTGGCGTAACCGGTGGGTTTCACTTTTTCGGCATAACATAAGGAGAGGCGGCGGACTGACAGTCCGCCGCCTTTTTCCGTCTCAGCGCCCGCCCAGGGCCGCGCCGATGACCGCCGCCTCCCCGTCCGTGGGGGTCCAGCCGGTGGTGACGAGGACGATCCGATCCCCGTACAGCAGGACCTGGGTACGGTTCCGCCTCGCGGCGGCGTCGGCTCCCCAGGGGGCCGGGTCGATGGGGGTGCAGCCCCCCAGCCAGTGACTTCTGTACTTGGGCCCCTTCATCAGGGTATCCCAGCACAGCTTCCGCAGCCAGTCCCAGGAGATGTCCGCGATCTGATAGTTCAGAAAGGGCAGCTCGCTGTCCGGGGCCTCGGCTCCCTGGTACCAGTTGCCGAAAGCGGCCCAGGGGGTCCTGCCGCTCCCCTGGTGGAGATACTCGCACCGGTCCGCCTCCGTTACCGCATAGCCCAGCTCCTCCAGGGTGAGGGGCAGTTCCTCCGCGCTCACTTCTTTGGGCCACTCCGGTGGGAGACTGGCCTCCAGAGACCGGTCAAAGGCGTTCATCCCGGCAACAAACGCAATCGACAGGACGACACTAGCGGCGATACTTCCCACCAGGCTGGCGGTGTTGGAGAACTGGAGACGCTTGAAATGCCGCAGCAGGGCCCGCAGCACCACCAACAACAGCAGAAATCCGACGGAGTAGACCAAAACAAAAACCAGATAGCCCCACCCCTGTCCCACGGAGGAGGCTCCCAATCCCGCCAGCATTATGGCCAGAACGCTGAAGTCTCCCGCCGCTTGGAGAGATCCCCGGATTCGGGCGCAGGTCCCGCCCCGCTTTACAGACCAGCGGGAGCGGAGATACCAGACGCCCACCCGGAGCAGTCCAAGCAGCGAATGGAGCAAAAAAGCCGCTGTAAGAACCGCGAGTCCCAGGGCGCTGTACTGGCTCACCATGGACAGAGGGCTCCAGCGGAAGCTGCTTATCAGATTAAAGCACCGGGAAACCGCCAGCAGCAGCCAGACCACGTTTATCAATACCACTGTCCGTAGCATCACCCGGCGGAGGGCCTTCAGCTTCAGCCTCTCGTCGGTCTCGATGGGCACCGGGGCCGGGCGGAAATTGCGGAAATACTGAATGGAGCCGTAGGAGCACACATACTCCCACCCGGCGGCCCGGCAGTAGTCGTAGTAGGTCTCCTGGCCCTCCACGGGGGCGGCGTCAAAGACGGTGGCGTCGGGGAAGAAGGCCACGGCGTAGCGGACGCCGGTTGGCTCAGCCCGGCGGTAGCGCAGCCACCAGTTGTCCGCCCTCTCCAGCAGCCAGCCCTGCTCCGCCCGCTTCTCCAGGTGCCGCGCCATGGCGGCGGTGTCCCCGACGGGCTGATAGAGCAGCAGCTCTTTTTTCGTGTCCCGGCTCAAAGCGCTCCCTCCTCTCCGAAATTCCGGTAGTCCGCCGCCTGCCGCTCCAGCCGCCGGACCTCCTCCTCCAGCCGCCATGCCCCCGACGGCGTGATCCGGTAGCTCCGTCTGCGGCCCTCCCGCTTCGTCTCCCGGATGAAGCCCTCCCGCTGGAAGCTCTCCAGCAGGGCGTAGAGGGTGCCGGGGCCGATGTCCACCCGGCCTCCGGTTATCTCCCGGACCCGCTCCATGATATCCACGCCGCAGCACTCCCGCCGCAGGCAGAGGAGGATATAAAACATCTGCTCCGTCAGGGTCTGGAACTTCTCCCGGGCCATGGAACCGCCCCCTTTCTTCTGTAATATTGATATTCGATATTTCTGGCTTCAGTATAACATCGAATATCGTTATTGTCAAGAGCGGCAGAGTATGGTATGATAGGCAAAATACGACAGGCAGGAGGCGGCTATGATTTTGATTGTCTGTGTGGACGACGCCGGGGGCCTCGGCTTCAACCGCCGGCGGCAGAGCCAGGACCGGGCGCTCCGGGTGCGGATGCTGGGGAAATGGGGACGGCTGTGGATGAACGCCTACAGCGCCGGGCAGTTTGCGAAGGAGGACCCCGTCACAGCGGATGAGGACTTTTTGGAGAAGTCCGGCCCCGGGGACGCCTGCTTCGCCGAGGGGCCTGCGGCGGCGGAGGCCCTGGACAGGGCGGAGAAGCTGGTTTTGTACCGCTGGAACCGGAAGTACCCGGCGGACTGCCATTTTCCGCTGGACCTGGAGGCGCGGGGCTGGCGGCTGGAGGAGACGGCGGAGTTCGCCGGGTCCTCCCACGAGAAGATTACGGAGGAGGTCTATACGAGATGATGAGAGTGGGAAGCAGCCTGCTGGCGGTACTGCTGGCGCTGGTGATGGCGGGGTGCTCGGTGGAGATCCAGGGAACTGCCTCCTCCGAGGCAGTCTATCTGGATAATATCCCGGCGTTTTCCGGGGAGCCCTATGTGGTCATCGGGGACAACCGGCCGGATTTTGAGGAGTCGGAGTTTACCACCAACTCCTTTGAGAGCTACAGCCCTCTGGACGATCTGGGGCGGTGCCACACGGCCTACGCCTGCGTGGGGATGGATCTGATGCCCACGGAGGACCGGGGGAGCATCGGGTCCGTGAAGCCCAGCGGGTGGCAGACGGTGAAATATGACTGCGTGGAGGGGAAGTACCTCTACAACCGGTGCCACCTGATCGGGTTTCAGCTCACGGGGGAGAACGCCAACAAGAGCAATCTCATTACAGGGACCCGGTATATGAATGTGGACGGGATGCTGCCCTTTGAGAACCTGGTGGCGGACTATGTGAAGGAGACGGAGCAGCATGTGCTGTACCGGGTGACGCCCTTCTACAGCGGGGAGGATCTGGTGGCCCAGGGCGTGCGGATGGAGGCGCTGAGCGTGGAGGACAGGGGCGAGAGCATCTGCTTCGACGTCTATGTCTACAACTGCCAGCCCGGGGTGGTCATCGACTACGCCACCGGGGAGAGCTGGCTGGAGGGGGAAACAGGCCCGGCCTCCCAGGAGGTTACATACATTCTCAACACCAGCTCTAAGAAGTTCCACCTGCCCGACTGCTCCGGCGCGGCGTCCATCAGCGAGGGGAACCGGGAGAAGTTTACCGGCGGGCGGGGCGAGCTGGTGAAGAAGGGGTACGAGCCCTGCGGGAAGTGTAAGCCGTGACAGAAAGGAGGCGTCACGGCATAAAGAAACCCGCCGCAGAAATGCGGCGGGTAATAAAGCTCTTTCCCTTGAGATGGTGGAGATAAGCGGGATCGAACCGCTGACCTCTTGAATGCCATTCAAGCGCTCTCCCAGCTGAGCTATACCCCCAGATACGGAAAAGAGCGTTTATTCAATTTTTCTTACCACTTGGGATGTTTCGCACCGGCGTGCTCAACAGGGCTCATTATAAAACAAGCCGCAGGAAATGTCAAGTGTTTTTATTGAAAATTTCTCTGAAAATTTTCCCTCCGGCGGAGTGGGCCTAGCCCATCATCCGCCGCTCCAGCCACTTCCCTCGCAGGAGGCGGATGAGGAAGAGACAGCCTCTGACGCACAGCTCCCCGCACATGGCGCACCACACCCCCGCCAGGCCAAACCGGGGGGCCAGCAGCGCCGCCGCCGTGATCCGCACCCCCCACATGCTCACCAGATTTAAAACGCTGGGGACCAGCGTGTCCCCCGCCCCACGCATGGCGCCGGCGGCGACAATGGACACTGCGAAGAGGGGCTCGGCAAAGGCCTCGATCCGCAGCACCGACGCCCCCAGCTCCCGCACCGCCGCCGCCGGCGTGAGCAGGGAGAACATCCAGGGCGCGAGGACGAACATCAGCACCCCCATGGCGCTCATGATGGCCACCCCCATCCATACCGCGATGCCGGCGAAGCGCCTGGCCAGGTCCTTCCGCCCGGCCCCCAGGCTCTGGCCCACCAGGGCGGTGGCCGCGGAGGACAGGCCGTAGCCCGGGGCGTAGCACAGGCTCTCCGCCGTCACCGCCAGGGAGTTGGCGGCGACCGCCACGGTGCCCAGGGGGGCCACGATGGCGGTGGAGGCCACCTGGGCGCTGCACAGCACCGAGTGCTCCAGGGCCATGGGCAGGGCCACCCGCAGGGCCGTGCGCAGACAGGGGGCCTGGAGCCGCCAGCTGCCGCCGCCGGTCAGGCGCAGCCGGGGGGAGCGGACGCAGACCGCCCAGACCATCAGCCCAGCCGTCACATACTCCGCCAGAGCCGTTCCCAGGGCCGCTCCCGCCACCCCCAGCCCCGCGCCGGGGAGCGTCAGGGCCGTTCCCCACAGCTCCACGGACTGGGAGGGGAAAATGAGGAGGCCGTTGAATACCACGTCCAGGCCGCACATGGCGGCGTTGAGGAGGGAGGGGGTGCGCATATCGCCGCTGCACTGGAGCATACTGCCGGACAGCTGCCGCAGCTGGCTGGCGGGCAGGGCCAGGGCGTAGATGAGAAAATACCGGGAGGCGTCGGGGCACACGTCCGCCGCGCCGCCCAGGGCCCGGGGCAGGGGGCCGCTGAGCCCCGCCCCCGCCAGCGCCAGCAGAAAGCCGCAGGCCAGCGCCGCCAGCAGGGCCTGCCGGAGGACGTTCCGGGCCTCGGCGTCCCGGCCCGCGCCGGTGAGGTGGGCCACCTGGACGGAGAAGCCCGTAGCCAGGGAGATGCTCAGTCCCCCCAGCAGCCAGGTGGAGCTGGACACCAGGCCGATGGCGGCGCTGGCCCGCTCCCCCAGGGAGCCCACCATGGCCGCGTCGATGTACTGCATGGCGATGGAGGTGATCTCCGCCAGGATGGCCGGCACGGTCAGCCGCGCCACCCATCGGATCTGCTGGGTCAAGGTCATTTCCGAGGCGCTGTCCAGGCGCATGACGGTTTTCTCTCTCATAGGCGATCCCTCCTCCGGCCATCTTGTATACCGGGTCCCATTATACGAGCCCTTTCGGAAAATAGCAAGCCCTGCGGCGAAAGAGGGCGGCGGGCCTCAGCCCGCCGCCCTCTTCTTGGGAAGCTTGGGGATCTCGATGGTCAGGGTGATGGTCTCCTCGCTCTCTGTTTTCTCCAGCTTCGCGTCCACCCCCGCCAGACGCATAACGTCCATGCTCCGGGTGATGCTGTTGAGAAACAGGCGGATGTCCTTGATGATGTACGTGGGGGGACGCCGGGGAGGCTCCCGCTGCTTTTGGGTCAGCAGCTCCTCGATGTACGCCTCCGCCGCCGCCACAGTCAGGTGGGCCTCGCCGATGTGCTCCGCTGCCGCCAGCCGGGCGTCCTCCCCCTCCAGCCGCAGCAGAGCCCGGGCGTGGCGCTCCGTCAGCTCGTACCGCCGCAGCCGCTCCACGCACCCCTCGCTCAGCCGCAGCAGCCGCAGCTTGTTGGCCACCGCAGGCTGGGACCGGCCCAGCCGCCGGGCCGTCTCCTCCTGGCTGAGGCCGTACTCGCCCATGAGCCGGGCGATGGCGGCGGCCTCCTCCATGTAGTGGAGGTCCCGCCGCTGTAAATTCTCCACCAGGGCCAGCAGGGCGCTCTCCTGCTCGCCGGCCCGGACCAGAATACAGGGGATCCGCCGCAGTCCCGCCAGGGCCGCGGCCCGCAGCCGCCGCTCCCCGGCCACCAGCACGTAGCCCGTCCCCGACCGCTGGACGCTGACGGGCTGGAGCAGGCCGTACTGCCGGATGGAGTCGGCCAGCTCCCGCAGGGCCTGTTCCTCGAAGATTTTCCGGGGCTGGCGGGGGTTGGGGACTATGCGCTCGATGGGGATCTGGTGGATGCGCCCGGACTGATAGAGCGATTTTCCTTCCATAGGCCCTCCCCTTTCCGCGTGACATTTCCCATATTCTACAGCTTGTCCGGCGCAAATAGGAGAAAATCCTGTCGGCGGGCGCTTTTTTCTTGGGAACGCGGGATTATCTCCGCCTGAAAAGCATACTGCGCGTTTTTCAGCTCTGGACTGGGTCCTGTGTAGTCCTCGTAAAATTCTGGAAGGTACTTTTTGCAGATGTCTGTTTTTATAATCGCATGACCGCCAAAAACGCAGAAAAGCCCAACTTCTAACTCATTATTGATTATCATAGGAGGTCCATAGACGTCTGTACAGACTCTGATGGCGCTTTCGGGAATGACACGGCGAAGCTTTCTGACCTCAATCCGCCTGTCCGTATCCGCCCAATCCACCCACTGACTTTGTCCTCCAAACGTGCCGTCATCCTCCAAATATATCCAATAATATTCGGCGCCGCTATCAATTTGGTAAGTATTCTTGCACCGCAAATACCGCTCATAATACCAGCGATGCACCCCTTCTCCCGAGGCTCTTCTGCGCTGCGTGATTGTGGTATCCGACTCCAGAAGAAAGTCCGCGGGAACACCAAAAAATTCGGATATTTTTTGCAGATTGTGGGTTTCGGGATAACAGCGGTCACTTTCATAGCGCTGGATCGATTTTGGCGTACATCCAATCTTTTCGGCAAGCTCCGCCTGGGTTAAATTCGCGCACATTCGCAGCTTTTTAATTTTTGCTCCTGTTGAGTTCATGATATCACCCCTTAACAATTTTGATGCTCTCAGTATACCTGCTTTCATCCCAAAGTTAAAGAGACAACTTTGTCTTTTATAGCACAGATAGCGGATCTCTGAATGCGCATTTTTATATTTGACAGATATAAAAAAATGTGTATAATAAGATACTATGTAAATCCGGTTTGTTCGATCATATGAGAAAGAGAAGTAGGGCCCGAAAAATATTGTGGTTCTGACAAATCTAATTTGCGAATATATCAGAGTTGGCAGCGCGCCTGCTTTGGGAGCAGGGGGCTTGGGGTCGGGCCGGCGATGTGTTCTCCCTCGCCGGTTATTGATCGAAAATCGGTGCTGGCCGCATACTTCACATACTTAGCCGCAGCTGAAAATTCTATATCCGGGTGTAGCGCAGTTGGTAGCGCGCTTGCTTTGGGAGCAAGATGCCGGGAGTTCGAGTCTCCCCACTCGGACCAAAATGAACGACCCTACCCAATCTGAACAAACTGTTGTCAGTTGTTCGGATTAGGTAGGGTTGTTCTTTGCCTGTGGCCCTTTCCACAGAATTCCTCTTCTTTTCCGGTTCCCAGAACCTTGAACCGTCTTGAGTTCCAGCAAGGCGGAAGACTTTGACACTTACCTAATTGTAGGGTCACATAGATTTTGGACGCTCCCATGCAAAATATCAAACCAGACGCTATCCTAACACGTCAGCCTGCCAGGATCATTTTGAAGGGCTGCCCTTCAACTGAAACCTTCCTACCAGATTCTTCATAAGCTGTGACTGACTGGACAGCTCTTCGCTTGCCGCCGCACTTTCCTCTGCGGTCGCCGAGTTTGTCTGTACAACATTAGAAATCTGGTCGATTCCCACAGTGAGCTGAGCGATGGAATCCGCCTGATTGCTGCTGGCTTCCGAAATCTGCTCGATGATACCGGCCATTTCGTTCACGTCATTGACCGCTTGAATCAAGGACTGCGCCGTATCGTCCGCGATCTGCGT
>JAIEIQ010000208.1 GCA_029065305.1 Oscillospiraceae bacterium | reverse complement strand
CGATGCCCCCTGTGTTCCGGTCGAGGCGGTTGCACAGGGCCGGGGCGAAGGCGTTTTCCCCCCGGGGATTCCACTCCCGCTTCTGGTAGAGGTAGGCCTGGAGATGGGTGAGGAGGGTGTTGACCTTCTCCGTCTCGTCAGGGTGGACCACCAGCCCCGGGCGCTTGTCCAGAAGCAGCAGGTTGCCGTCCTCGTAGAGGATATCCAGCTTCGGGGTGAAGAGGGAGAGGAACAGGTTGTCCTCCCTGGGCGGCTCAAAAAACTCGTCGTTGATGTAAAACTGGAGCACGTCCCCCTCCCGGAGGCGCTGGTCCCGTTGGCAGCGGGCGCCGTTGCACTTGATGCGCTTGATGCGGATGTACTTTTGCAGCAGAGCCGGGGGCATGAGGGGCATGACCCTGGCCGCGAAGCGGTCCAGGCGCTGCCCGGCGTCGTTTTTTCCAATGATGAATTCTCTCGTTGGACCCACCCCCTTGTCCGCCCTATTATAGATGATTTTCCGGAAAGAGGCAAGAAAAACTTGCGGCTCCCCCGAGGGGAGCCGCAAGTTTACAGCGCGGCCATACCGGCGGCGATGTCCGCCTCCGTGGCCCGCATGGCCTGGAGCGTCCGCTCGAAGAGCGTCTCCAGCTCCCAGCCCAGGCGCTCCGCCCCCTGGCGGATCACATCCCGGCTGCACCCGGCGGCGAACTTCTTGTCCTTGAACTTCTTCTTCAAGCTGCTGACCTCCATGTCCTGGACGCTCTTGCTGGGCCGCATCAGAGCCGCCGCCCCGATGAGCCCCGTCAGCTCGTCGGCGGCGAAGAGCACCTTCTCCATCTCGTGCTCCGGCTCCACGTCGGAGCACAGCCCGTACCCGTGACTCACCACCGCGTGGATGAACCGGCTGTCCGCCCCGGCCTCCCGGAGGAGCTCCGGGGCCTTTTGGCAGTGCTCCTCCGGCCACTGCTCAAAGTCGATGTCGTGGAGCAGGCCCACCGTGGACCAGAACTCCGCCTCCTCCCCGTAGCCCAGCTCCCGGGCGTACCAGCCCATGACGGCCTCCACCGTCAGCGCGTGCTGGAGGTGGAAGGGCTCCTTGTTGTACCGGCGCAGCAGCGCCAGCGCCTGTGCGCGATCCTGCGGCATATGCGTTTCTCCTTTGTCAATGTTTATTTTACCGGATCAATTTGCCCAGTAACTCCAAAACCTGCTCCGCGCGCCGGAAGGAGGCCTTGCTCTGCTCCTCAAAGAGCTTTGTCAGGCACTGGTCCATCGTCTCCTCGGCGGAGCGCTCGTAGTTGTACCCGCCGCAGGCCTCCTGGTGGTACACCTCCCGCAGGGCGTCCGCCAGCGGCTGGCAGCGGAACTGCTCCACCATGACGGCGGGGACGTACCGCTCCCCGGTGATGAGGAAGTAGGACGCCCGCAGCTTCTGAACCGCCTCCTGCTTCTCCCCCGCGAAGGAGCGCAGCAGGGCGGCGGCCTGCTGGGAGCGGACGCGGCGGGCGAGGGTCAGATAGTGCCGCCGGTCCGCCGACTCCTCCTCGATAAAGCCCGCAAGCACCTCCAGGGACACCCGGGCCTGGGTCCCCATGCAGCAGGGGTTTCCGTCCGCACCCGGCAGGCTCTCCAGACCGCCGGCCGGCGCACCGGCGGCGGGGGCCGGCGTGGTGGCCTGGGTGGTCTGATGGACCGGCACAGTCTGGGGCGTCCGGTCCGCCTCCGCCCGGATCTCCGGATAGGGGTCCAGCTCCGGGGATACCCGCCGCCAGATGCGGTCGTACTGCCGGTAGTCGTAGACGGACGGGGCCGCTTGGTTGTTTACTTGATTTTCCATGACAACAGCCTCCTTTACAAGGCCATTGTATGATTTCAGCGGGAAAAATGTTATTGTCCCTTTTGAGAAAGCAGGCGCTCCGCCGCCAGCCGGTAGCCCTCGAAGCCGTACCCGGCGAAGGTGGCGCGGCAGGCCTGCCGGACATAGGAGATCTGCCGGAAGTCCTCCCGCCTGCTGACGTCGGACAGATGGACCTCCACCGCCGGGATGTCCACGGCCTTCAGCGCGTCCAGCAGGGCCACGCTGGTGTGGGTGTAGGCGGCGGGGTTGATGACGATGCCGTCCGCCTGGCCGTAAGCGGCCTGAATGGCGTCCACCAAAGCCCCCTCGTGGTTGGACTGGAAGATCTCGCAGTCCACGCCCAGCTCGCCGCAGAAGTCCCGGATGTAGCGCTCCAGGTCGGCGTAGGTCTGTTTTCCGTAGATATCCGGCTCCCGGATGCCCAGCATGTTCAGGTTGGGGCCGTTGAGAAACAGCAGCTTCACCC
>JAIEIQ010000207.1 GCA_029065305.1 Oscillospiraceae bacterium | reverse complement strand
GGCCATTGACGGGCAGTACCGCCCTGTCTCCGGCGGGGACTGCACATGGTCGTCCCGGTATGAGAACGGGGTGTGGACGTACCCCCTGGAGGAGGTGTGGACGGGGCTGAAAGCGGCCCTGTCCCAGGTGGAAAACCGGGAGCGGATCGCGGCGGCGGGGGTCTCGGCCATGATGCACGGCTACCTGGCCTTCGACAAGGACTGGAACCTGCTCACGCCCTTCCGGACCTGGCAGAACACCATCACCGGCCCGGCGGCGGCGGAGCTGACGGAGCTCTTCGGCTTCAACATCCCCCAGCGGTGGTCCGTCGCCCACCTGTATCAGGCGGTGCTCGGCGGCGAGGAGCACGTTTCCCGCCTGGCCCACATCACCACCCTGGCCGGGTACGTCCACTACAGGCTCACCGGCGTCAACGCCGTGGGCGTGGGCGAGGCCAGCGGCATGTTCCCCATCGACAGCGGTACGCTGGACTACGACGCCGCCATGCTGGCGAAGTTTAACGCGCTGCCGGGGGTAAGGGAGCTGCCCTGGAGGCTGGAGGAGCTGCTGCCGGCGGTCCTGACCGCCGGGGAAGCCGCCGGCGTCCTCACCGAGTCCGGCGCGGCCCTGCTGGACGGCCTGCTCCCCGCCGGCATCCCCTTCGCGCCCCCCGAGGGCGACGCGGGCACCGGCATGACCGCCACCAACGCCGTGGCCCCCCGCACCGGCAACGTCTCCGCCGGGACCTCCATCTTCTCCATGGTGGTGCTGGAGAAGCCCCTGAGGAAGGTCTACGAGGAGATCGACCTGGTGGCCACCCCCGCCGGGGCCCCTGTGGCCATGGTCCACTGCAACAACTGTACCAACGACACCAACGCCTGGGTGGGCGTCCTGGGGGAGGCGGCGCGGCTTTTCGGGGCCAATCCCTCCACCGCCGAGCTCTACCGGAAGCTCTACGAGAAGAGCCTGGAGGGCGGCGAGGACTGCGGCGGGGTGCTGGTGTGCAACTACCTGGCCGGAGAGGGCGTGACCCACATGGACGCGGGCCGGCCCCTGGTGGCGCGGAGGCCGGACAGCGCCTTCAATCTGGCCAATTTCTTCCGCTCCCAGCTCTACGCCACCATGGCAACGCTGAAGATCGGCATGGACATTCTGGCGGGGGAGGGCGTGGCTATCGACTCCCTCACCGGCCACGGCGGGCTCTTCAAGACCCCGGGGGTGGGCCAGCGCTACATGGCCGCAGCCTGCAACGCGCCGGTGACCTGCATGGACACCGCCGGGGAGGGCGGGCCCTACGGCATGGCCCTGCTGGCGGCGTACATGCTCCAGCGGGAGGAGGGCGAGCGCCTGGAGGACTATCTGTCCAACCGGGTGTTCGCCGGGACCTCCGGCAGCACCGTCCAGCCCGACCCCGCCTGCGTGGAGGGGTTCAACGCCTACATCCAGCAGTACACGGCCCTGCTCCAGGTGGAGCGGAGGGCTGTGGAGCTGATTTAAGGAGGAATTTTTATGAAACAGTATTCGTTCTGGTTTGTGGTGGGCAGTCAGTTTCTGTACGGCCCGGAGGTTCTGGAGACAGTGGCGGAGCGGGCCCGGGAGATGGCCGGCGAGCTGTCCGGGGTCCTGCCCTATCCCCTGGTCTACAAGGTGACCGCCAAAACCAACCGGGAGATCGCCGACGTGGTCAAAGAGGCCAACTACGACGACTCCTGCGCGGGGATCATCACCTGGTGCCACACCTTCTCCCCCAGCAAGATGTGGATCAACGGCTTTGTGAACCTGCAGAAGCCCTACTGCCACTTCGCCACCCAGTACAACAGGGAGATCCCCAACGAGGAGATCGACATGGACTTCATGAACCTCAACCAGTCCGCCCACGGGGACCGGGAGCACGGCTTCATCGCCGCCCGGCTGCGCCTGCCCCGGAAGATCATCGCCGGGTACTGGCGGGACGAGGCGGTCCGGAAGCGCATCGGCAGCTGGATGAAGGCGGCTGTGGGCGCGGCGGTGTCCAGGGGCATGAAGGTCATGCGCTTCGGGGACAACATGCGGGAGGTGGCCGTCACAGAGGGCGACAAGGTGGAGGTCCAAGCCAAGCTGGGCTGGCAGGTGAACACCTGGGCTGTGGGGGATCTGGTGAAGGAGATGAACGCCGTCACCGAGGCGGAGATCGACGCGCTGATGGAGGTCTATCAGGCCAGCTACGACATCGCCACCGATAAGCTCGATCACATCCGCTATCAGGCCCGGGAGGAGATCGCCATGAAGCGGATGCTGGACGCGGAGGGGTGCATGGCCTTCTCCAACACCTTCCAGGATCTGTACGGCATGGAGCAGCTGCCGGGCCTGGCCAGCCAGCACCTGATGGCCCAGGGCTACGGCTACGGCGGCGAGGGGGACTGGAAGGTGTCCGCCATGACCGCCATCATGAAGGCCATGGGCGAGAACGGCAACGGGTGCTCCCTGTTTATGGAGGACTACACCTACCACCTGGCGGAGGGCGCGGAGTACAGCCTGGGGGCCCACATGCTGGAGGTCTGCCCCTGCTGCGCCGCCGGGAGGCCCCGGATAGAGACCCACCGCCTGGGCATCGGGATGAACGAGAAGGACCCGGCCCGGCTGGTGTTCGAGGGCAAGGAAGGGGACGCCATTGTGGTGAGCCTCATCGACATGGGGGGCCGGCTGCGGCTGATCTGCCAGGACATCCACTGCGTCAAGCCCATTCTGCCCATGCCCAACCTGCCGGTGGCCCGGGTGATGTGGAAGGCGGAGCCGAGCCTCACCACAGGGGTGGAGTGCTGGATCACCGCCGGCGGAGCCCACCACACGGTGCTCAGCTACGACGTGACGGCGGAGCAGATGAAGGACTGGTGTACGATGCTGGACATTGAGTTCGTCCATATCACGAGGGACACCACAGTGGAGAGCCTGGAGCGGGAGCTGTTCCTGTCCGATCTGGCCTGGAAGCTGAAGTAGGAGGGGGATATGCTGGAAGAACTGAAAAAGCAGGTCTGCGAGGCCAACCTCCTGCTGCCCAGGCACGGGCTGATCACCTTCACCTGGGGGAACGTCTCGGGGATTGACCGGGAGCGGGGGCTGATGGTGATCAAGCCCTCCGGGGTGGAGTACGGCGATATGGAGCCGGAGGACATGGTGGTCATTCGGCTGAGTGACGGGGAGCGTGTGGAGGGGAAGTACAAGCCCTCCAGCGACACGGACACCCATCTGGCGCTGTACCGGGCGTTCCCGGCGCTGGGGGGGATTGTCCACACCCACAGCCGCTGGGCCACCAGCTTTGCCCAGGCGGGGAGGGGGATTCCGGCCCTGGGGACCACCCAGGGGGACTACTTCTACGGGGAGATCCCCTGCACCCGGAGGATGACGCCGGAGGAGATCGGGGGAAAATACGAGCTGGAGACGGGGCATGTGATTGTGGAGGCCTTCCGGGAGAGGGGGATTGACCCGGCCCAGGTGCCGGCGGTGCTGGTACACAGCCACGGGCCCTTCGCCTGGGGGACGGACCCCTTCGACGCGGTACACAACGCCGTGGTGCTGGAGGAGGTGGCGTTTATGGACTTCCACGCCCTGGCGCTTGCTCCGGGGCTGGCGCCGATGCAGC
>JAIEIQ010000206.1 GCA_029065305.1 Oscillospiraceae bacterium | reverse complement strand
ATCCGGGGGAGGGTCATCCGCCCCCTGCTGGAGGCGGGCCGGGCGGATATCGACGCCTACGCCCGGGAGCACGGCGTCCCCTGGGTGGAGGATGAGACCAACGCCGACCCGGCCTATACCCGCAACCGCCTGCGGCTGGAGGTGCTGCCCCTGCTGGAGGAGATTGCCCCCGGCTGTACGGAGCGCATCGCCGGTACCGGCGCGCTGCTGCGGGAGGAGGAGGCGTATCTCCAGCGGGCGGCGGAGCGGTCCGCCGCTGTGAGCTATGGGGTTGATTCCGTTGCGCTGTCCGGCGTCTGGGACGGCGGCGCCGTGACCGGCAGACGCCTGATCCGGTCCGCCGCCCGGCGCTTCGGCGTGGAGCTGGACCGCCGCATGACAGAGAACGTGTGGAAGCTGTCCGGCGGCGGATATCTGAACCTGCCCGGCGGGCTCTGCGCCCTCCGGACCGGGGGGCAGCTGACGGTCCGGAAAACGCCGGAGCTGCCGGGGCCGATGGCGCTGCAGTCCGGCGAGCAGGTCTGGGGGCCCTGGCGGGTGCGGCTCACCCGGGGCCCGGCTCCGGCGGAGGAGGCCCGGGGGACGCTGTGCCTGCGGCCGGAGGCCGGGGCGCTGACCATCGCCGCCTGGGACGGCAGGGGCCGTCTGGCGGTGGAGAACGGGAGCCGGACCATCAAGCGGCTGTTTGCGGACTGTGGGATCCCCGTCCAGCGGCGCTGGGAGCACCCGGCGCTGTACCGGGAGGACGGAGGGCCGGCGGCGGTATTCGGCGTGGCCGTGGACCGGGCTCTGCGCCCCGAGCCGGGGGAGGACTGCTGGATGGTTTCTCTGATACCGTGTAAAATCCGGAAATTTTGAACATAAAAGGAGAGAGATCTATGGGAACGATGGATCAGGATATTTTGAAGGTGCTTTACACCCAGGAGGAGATCGCCGCCCGGATCAAGGTTCTGGGGGAGGAGATGTACGCGGATCTGCGGAAGAAGGATCCCCTGTTTATCAGCGTGCTCCGGGGGGCGTTCATTTTTATGGCGGATATTGTCCGGGCCTGCCCGGTGAAGAGCGACGTGGAGTTTATCGCCGTGTCCTCCTACGGCAACGCCATGTCCAGCAGCGGCGCGGTGCAGATCACCCGGGACATCCAGCAGGACATCACGGGCCGGCATCTGGTGGTGATTGAGGATATCCTGGACTCGGGGAACACCCTGTCCTATCTCAAGCAGTACTTCCTGGCCAAGGGTGCGGCGGAGGTATCCATCTGCACGCTGCTGGACAAGCCCAGCCGCCGGACCAAGGCCATTCAGGCCAACTACACCGGCTTTACCGTTCCCGACGAGTTTGTGGTGGGCTACGGCCTGGACTACTGCCAGAAGTACCGGAATCTGCCCTATATCGGCGTGCTCAAGCCGGAGGTCTACGGCGGGGAGTGATGGGCTCCGGCGCGTGATCTATTGATATCATCCCGTCCCCGCCCGCTTTGGCCGGGGGCCTAAAAGGAGAGAAACCGATTTGACAAACAAGACCCGCCGCCCAGGCATTGGGATCTACTTTATGGTTGTGATCCTTCTGCTGGTGGCCTACTACGCCTTCTACGGCATGGAGGACGCCTCCGCCGTCACCTATGCCCAGGTCAAAACCTTCTTCCAGCAGGAGCGGGTGGAGAGCTTCTATGTCCGGGACGGCAGGGAGCTCTATCTGAACCTCAAACAGGACGGAGGCCCCCTGGCCCCCGTCCACAACACGCTGGAGAGCGTGGACGCCTTCCGGGAGGAGCTGGGCCCCCTGATCGAGGACCAGCTGAACCGGGGCGTCCTGGCCGATTACGACTACGATCCCCCCTACACGCCCCCGTGGTGGATGGAGATCGCCCTGTATCTGGCGCTTATTGTGGCCTTCTTCCTGTTCTTCCAGTTCATGATGGGCAGGGCCCAGGGGGGCGGCGTGGACCAGGGACGGCGCTTTGGCCGGGCCCGGATCCGCTTCGGCTCCGAGAGCAAGCAGAAGCGCACCTTTGCCGACGTGGCCGGGGCCGACGAGGAGAAGGAGGAGCTGCGGGAGATCGTGGGCTTCCTCCAGGAGCCCCAGAAGTACCTGGACCTGGGGGCCCGGATTCCCAAGGGCGTGTTGCTGGTGGGCCCTCCGGGCACCGGCAAGACCCTGCTGGCCAAGGCCGTGGCCGGGGAGGCGGGGGTCCAGTTCCTGTCCATCTCCGGGTCCGACTTTGTGGAGCTCTACGTGGGCGTGGGCGCCAGCCGGGTCCGGGACCTCTTCGACGAGGCCAAGAAGGTGGCCCCCGCCGTGGTGTTCATCGACGAGATCGACGCCGTGGGCCGGCAGCGGGGCGCGGGCCTGGGCGGCGGACACGACGAGCGGGAGCAGACCCTCAACCAGCTGCTGGTGGAGATGGACGGCTTTACCAACAACGAGGGCGTGGTGGTCCTGGCGGCCACCAACCGGGCGGATATTTTGGACCCCGCCCTGCTGCGGCCGGGCCGGTTTGACCGGCAGATCTACGTGGGCAGTCCCGACAGCAAAGGGCGGGAGGAGATCCTGGGCGTCCACGTCCGCAGCAAGCCCCTGGCGGAGGATGTGGACCTGCGGGTCCTGGCCCAGGGCACCCCGGGCTTTACTGGGGCGGATCTGGAGAATCTGGTCAACGAGGGGGCCCTCCTGGCCGCCCGCCGGGGCCATAAGTTTATCACCATGCAGGATCTCCAGGAGTCGGTCATCAAGGTCATCGCCGGTCCGGAGAAGCGGTCCAAGCGGGTGCCGGAGCACGAGCGGCGCCTGACGGCCTACCACGAGGCCGGCCACGCGGTGATGCACCACTGCCTTGCCAGTGTGGACCCGGTCCACCAGGTGACCATCGTGCCCAGAGGCCAGGCCGGGGGCATGACCATCTCCCTGCCGGAGGAGGACCGGAGCTACTACTCCAAGCGGTATATGGAGGAGGAGATTGCGGCCCTGCTGGGGGGCCGGGTGGCGGAGAGCCTGTTTCTCGACGACATCTCCACCGGGGCCTCCAGCGATATCCAGCGGGCCAGCGCCATGGCCCGGAAGATGGTGACGGTCTACGGCATGAGCGCCGCCCTGGGCCCCGTCAGCTTCGAGAGCGGCCATGACGAGGTGTTCATCGGCCGGAGCATGGCCCAGGCCAAAACTTACTCCGAGGAGGTGGCGGCGCAGATTGACGCCGAGGTCAAGGCGCTCATCGACCGGGGCTGCGCCAAGTGCCGGGAGGTGCTGGAGGAGCGCCGGGAGCGGCTGATTGAGGTGGCGGAATATCTGCTGGTTCATGAGACCATGTCCGGGGAGGAGTTTGCCGGCCTGATGGGGGAGCCCAAGGCGGTATTGGAATAGCCGGACCCACAGAGCGCAACCACAGCGGGAGAGGAGGACCAGCACATGATTGATTTGGAAAACGGCAGGTTTATGGAGCAGGTGGAGGCTTTGACCGCCCGAAAGCGATGGCCGGACCTGCGGGATATGCTGGTGCTCCTGGAGCCGGCGGACATCGCCCTGGTGCTGGGGGAGCTCTCCCTGGAGCGACTGCCGCTGCTCTACCGCCTGCTGCCCAAGGAGCTGGCGGCGGAGGTCTTTGTAGAGATGGAGCCGGAGGAGCAGGCGGTGCTCATCAAGAGCTTCTCCGACACGGAGCTCAAGGAGGTGCTGGAGGAGCTGTACGTGGACGACACGGTGGACCTCATCGAGGAGATGCCCGCCACGGTGGTCAAGCGCATCCTCCAGCACGCCGACCCGGAGACCCGCCGGAGCGTCAACGAGATTTTGAAGTACCCGGAGGACTCCGCCGGGTCCATCATGACCACGGAGTTTGTGGACCTCAAGCAGGACATGACGGTGGGGGACGCCTTCAAGCGCATCCGCCGGACCGGCGTGGACAAGGAGACCATCAACATCTGCTATGTCACCAGCCCGGGACGGCACCTGCTGGGGCTGGTGTCCATCCGGACCCTGCTGCTCTCCGACGAGGACGACGTCATCGGGGAGATTATGGAGACCAACATCATTTCCGCCTCCACCATGGACGACAAGGAGGACGTGGCCCAGGATCTGGGCCGGTACGACTTCCTGGCCATGCCCATTGTGGATGACGAGCACCGCCTGGTGGGCATTGTCACGGTGGATGACGCTATGGACGTCATCGAGGAGGAGACTACCGAGGATTTCGAGCACATCGCCGGTATGACCCATACGGACAAGCCCTATCTGCGCTCCGGCGTGTGGGAGACGGTGAAGAGCCGGATCCCCTGGCTTCTGCTGCTGATGCTGTCGGCTACGTTTACCGGCGTTGTGATCTCCAGCTTTGAGGACTCCCTGGCCGCGTGTACCGTGCTGATGGGGTTTATTCCTATGCTGATGGACACCGGCGGCAACTCCGGCAACCAGTCCAGCGTGGCGCTGATCCGCTCTCTGAGCCTGGGGGATGTGAATTTCAGCGATCTGCCCAAGGTGGTCTGGAAGGAGATCCGGGTCGCCGTCGTCTGCGGCGCTATGCTGGCGGGGTGCAACTTTATCAAGCTGATGCTGATTGACCGGCTGCTGCTGCACAATGCCAGCATCACCATTGTGGTCGCGGCGGTTATCTGCCTGACGCTGGTGTTCACCGTGTTCTGCGCCAAGGTGGTGGGCTGTCTTATGCCGATGATCTCAGACAAGCTGGGGCTGGATCCGGCGGTTGTGGCGGGGCCCTTTATCACCACCATTGTGGACGTGCTGAGCCTGCTGATCTATTTCCAGTTCGCGAAGCTGCTGCTGCGGATATAGCCGGAAGGAGGAGAACGCGCTATGGTAGAAACCGTCCGGTCCCTGGGGCTGCAGGGCATCACCGGCTATGAGGTGTCCGTGGAGTGCGCCCTGTCCGGGGGACTGCCCGCCTTTGACGTGGTGGGCCTGCCCGACGCGGCGGTGAAGGAGTCCCGGGAGCGGGTCCGGGCGGCGGTGAAAAGCTGCGGGGCCAAGTTCCCGGTCTCCCGGATCACCGTCAACCTGGCCCCCGCCGCCCTGCGCAAGGAGGGGACCATCTACGATCTGCCCATCCTGCTGGGCATTCTGGCCGCCGCCGGGGACATCGACCCGCCGTCGGCGGACGCCGCCTTCCTGGGGGAGCTGTCCCTCACCGGGGCCCTGCGCCCTGTCACCGGGATGCTGCCTATGGCTATGGCCGCTGTCCGCGCCGGCGTCCGGGAGCTCTACGTCCCCGCCGGGAATGCCGCCGAGGCGTCCCTGGCCGGGGCCCTCACCGTCCGGCCGGTGCCCGGCGTAGCCGCCCTCCTCCGCCACCTGCGGGGGGAGGAGGCCCTTCCCCCGGCCCCCGCCTGGACCGACTCCCCGGAGCCGGACCGGGGACCCGACTTCTCCGAGGTCATGGGCCAGGAGAATGTGAAGCGGGCCCTGGAGATCGCCGCCGCCGGGGGCCACAATATTCTGCTCATCGGCTCGCCGGGGGCGGGGAAGTCCATGCTGGCCCGCCGCCTGCCCTCCATCCTGCCGGACATGACCCGGCGGGAGGCCCTGGAGGCCACGGAGGTCTGGAGCGTGGCGGGCATGACCGACAGCCGCAGCCCCCTCCTTCAGCGCCGGCCCTTCCGCAGCCCCCACCACACCGTCTCCGCCGTGGCCCTGGCCGGCGGCGGGTCCATCCCCCGGCCCGGGGAGATCTCCCTGGCCCACCACGGGGTCCTCTTCCTGGACGAGCTCCCGGAGTTCGCCAAGGACGCCCTGGAGGTCCTCCGCCAGCCCATGGAGGACGGAGAGGTGACCATCACCCGGGCCGCAGGCAGCGTCCGCCTGCCCAGCCGCTTTATGCTGGCGGCGGCGATGAACCCCTGCCGGTGCGGCTGGCGGGGCCACCCCTCGGGGCGGTGCACCTGCTCGGAGGCGGCGGTGGAGAAGTATGTGGGCCGGGTCTCCGGCCCCCTGCTGGACCGGATTGACCTCCATGTGGAGGTGCCCTCGGTGGACTTTGACGCCATGCGCCGGCGGGAGGCGCCGGAGTCCTCCGCCGCCGTACGGGAGCGGGTGAACGCCGCCCGGGCCCGGCAGGCGGAGCGCTTTGAGGGCATGGAGATCGCCTGCAACGCCCACATGACCCCGGCCATGGTGGGGGAGCACTGCCGCCTGGACGAGCGGGGGGAGCGGATCCTCCGCTCCGCCTTTGACCGCATGGGCCTCACCGCCCGCAGCCACGACCGCATCCTCCGGGTGGCCCGGACCATCGCCGACCTGGAGGGGGAGGAGAATATCTCCGCAGCCCACCTGGCCGAGGCGGTCCAGTACCGGAATACGGATATTCTCCGGGGGTGAGCTCCTTCCGCCGGGAAAAATTTCAAAAAAAGCCGCATATTTCCTGAAATTATACTTTACAATGGACATAAGCTGTGATATAGTATCCTGGAGCGCGAAAAGAGCGCGCCATTCCCCCGCCTCGCCGCCGGCGACACCTGCCGCGGCGCGGCCTGCGGAGAATTTTTAATGGAAAGGTGGAACTCTGCCATGATGCAGAAAGACGCAAAGACGGCCGTTATCGAGGCCAACCGCACCCATCCCACGGACACCGGCTCTCCCGAGGTTCAGGTGGCGATCCTCACCACCCGTATCAATGAGCTGACCGAGCACCTGAAGGTCCATATCCACGACAACCACAGCCGCCGGGGCCTGTACAAGATGATCGGCAAGCGCCGCAGCCTTCTGGACTACCTGGCGAAGAAGGACATCGAGCGCTACCGCGCGCTGATTGCGAAGCTGGGCATCCGTAAGTAAGTGAAGAGCGCGGGGAGGAGGGAAAAGCCTTTCTCCCCGCCTTTCCATCCCCACCTGTACCGGGGAGCCTCCCTTTTAGCAGTTGATCCTGCCGCCGAACCGTCGGCGGCGCGATCAAGTGCTAAACGGCGGCTCCCGGAAAACTGACAAATGAAAAGGAGTACGCTATGTCAACCATCATCACCAAAAAGCAGTTTGCCAACTACCGCAAGTACACCATGGACCTGGCGGGCCGTCCCCTGAAGCTGGAGACCGGCAAGATCGCGGAGCTTGCCAACGCCGCCGTTATGGTCACGTACGGCGAGACGGTGGTCCTCTGCACCGCCACCGCCGCCCCCCGGCCCCGGGACGGGATCGACTTCTTCCCCCTGAGCGTGGATTTTGAGGAGAAGATGTACGCCGTGGGCCGCATCCCCGGCAGCTTTATGCGCCGGGAGGGCCGCCCCGGGGAGAAGGGCATCCTCACCAGCCGGGTCATCGACCGGCCTATCCGCCCCCTGTTCCCCGGCGACTTCCGCAACGACGTCTCCATTATGGCGACGGTCATGAGCGTGGACCGGGACTGTTCCCCTGAGGTTGCCGCCCTGATCGGCACCTCCGCCGCTCTGGCCATCTCCGACATCCCCTGGAACGGGCCCGTGGGCGCGGTGAAGATGGGGCTGGTGGACGGCAAACTGGTCGTCAACCCCACCCAGGAGCAGAGCGAGATCTCCGATCTGGATGTAACGGTCGTGTCCACCGGGAAGAAGGTGGTCATGATCGAGGCCGGGGCTAACGAGGTCTCCAATGACACCATGTTTGAGGCCATCAAAATGGCCCACGAGGAGAACCAGAAGCAGGTGGCCCTCATCAACCAGATGGTGGCGGAGATCGGCAAGGCCAAGTTTGACTACCCCCACGCGGACTTCAACCAGGAGCTCTTCGACGATATTGTGGCTAATTTCATGGACGAGGCCAGGGCCGCTATGGACACCGACGACAAGAACGTCCGGGAGGCCCGGTGGAACGCCATGATCGAGCACTGGCATGAGAAGTATCTGGAGCAGTACCCCGACATGGACAAGTACCTGGAGGAGTTCACCTACAAGTTCCAGAAGAAGATCGT
>JAIEIQ010000205.1 GCA_029065305.1 Oscillospiraceae bacterium | reverse complement strand
GAGTACGTCATGGCCGGGGGCAACGAGCAGGTGATCCTCTGCGAGCGGGGCATCCGCACCTTTGAGACCGCCACCCGGAACACCATGGACCTGAGCGTGATCCCGGTGCTCCACCAGCTCACCCACCTGCCGGTGGTGGTGGACCCCAGCCACGCCACGGGCCGCTGGGAGCTGGTGGCCCCCATGGCCCTGGGGGCCACGGCCTGCGGAGCCGACGGGCTCATCATCGAGGTCCACAACGACCCGGAGCACGCCCTGTGCGACGGCCCCCAGAGCCTGCGGCCCTCCAAGTTCGCGGACATGATGGAGAAGGTCCGGGCCATCCGGCCCTACGCCGACCGCTCCTTTACCACAGGTGGCCTCCATGGTTGAGACGGTAGGCGTTGTGGGCCTGGGCCTCATCGGCGGCAGCATGGCCAAGGCCATCCGCAAGTATACGGACTGCACCCTCCTGGGCTATAACCGCAGCGGTTCCGTCCTCAGCCAGGCCCTGGACGAGGGGGTGCTGGACGGGGTGCTGACAGAGGAGAAGCTCTCGGAGTGCGGCCTGGTCATCATCGCCCTGTACCCGGAGGCCACGGTGGAGTATGTCACCAGGCACCGGGACCAGTTCAAAAAGGGCGGCATCGTCATGGACTGCGGCGGCGTGAAGGGCGTGGTCTGCGGCCCCCTGGAGGAGGTGGTGAAGGACGCCGGGTTCTGGTTCGTGGGAGGCCACCCCATGGCGGGCATTGAGCGCTCCGGCTACGCCCACGCCTTCCCGGAGCTATTCCAGGGGGCGTCCCTGATCCTCACGCCATACCCCGGCACGCCCCAGAGCTGCCTGGATGAGATCTGGGAGCTGGCCCGGAAGCTGGGCTTTGGGCACCTCCAGCCCTCCACCCCGGCCGAGCACGACCATATTATCGCCTACACCTCCCAGCTGGCCCACGTGGTGAGCTGCGCCTACGTGGGCAGCCCCTCGGCTCCCAACTTTGCGGGCTTCTCCGCCGGGAGCTTCAAGGACATGACAAGGGTGGCCAAGCTCAACGAGGAGATGTGGACGGAGCTGTTCCTGGAGAACCGGGAGGCCCTGGTCCGGGAGATTGACACCCTGGTGGAGGAGCTGGCGGCTTTCGCCTACACCATCCGGCGGGGGGACCGGGAGCGTTTAAGGGATATGCTCCGGCACGCCAGAGAGATCAAGGAAGCCATTGACAAGGACTGCTGAGAAAGGGGAGAACAATGGATACCAGCTATATCACCGACTACTACAACAGCTACAACGAGGACGAGCGGACCAAATCCCGCCACGGCAGCGTGGAATTCACCACCAATATGAAGTATATCCGGACCTATGTCCCCCAGGGCGGGAAAATCCTGGACGTGGGCGCGGGCACCGGGGTCTACTCCATGGCCCTGGCTATGGACGGCTACGATGTCCACGCCATGGAGCTGGTGGAGCACAACATTGAGATTTTCCGGGAGAACCTGCGTGCCTGCGGGGCAGAGATTCCGGTGGAGCAGGGCGACGCCATGGACCTGAGCCGCTTCGCGGACGGGAGCTTCGACGCGGTGCTGCTCTTCGGGCCGCTGTACCACCTGTACGACAAGGCGGACAAGCTCACTGTTCTCCGGGAAGCCAAGCGGGTGGTAAAGAAGGGCGGGTATATTTTCGCGGCCTACTGCATGAACGAGGCCGTCATTATCCAGGAGGGTTTCAAGGACGACGGCAGCGCCATGATGGACTACCTGACCAAGGGGATGATTACTCCAGACTATCACTGCATCTCCAAGCCGGCGGACCTCTTTGAGATGGTGCGGCTGGAGGACATCGACGAGCTCAACCGGGAGACCGGCCTGCGCCGGGAGAAGATTGTCGCTTCCGACCTCTTCTCCCACTATATGAAGGACCGGATTGACAGCTTTTCCGACGTTGTCTATCAGACCTATGTCAAATACCATCTGTCCATCTGTGAGCGGCCCGACCTCATCGGGGCCACCAACCACAGCCTGGATATTCTAGTCAAGGAGTGATGGTTATGCAGACGGTCATGGTCAACGCATCCGCGTCCTACCCCGTCCACATCGGCGAGGGCCTGCTGGACAGGGCCGGGGAGCTCATTGCCGATATCACAAAGTCCCGCCGCTGCGCCATCGTGACGGACAGCTCCGTGGGGCCTCTCTACGGCGGGCGGGTGCGGGATTCCCTGAAAAAGGCCGGTTTTGACGTGCTGGCCTACACCTTCCCCGCCGGAGAGCGGAACAAGAATTTGGACAATTACGGCAAAATGCTGGAATTTTTTGCCCTGGGACGGCTCACCCGCTCCGACTTCGTTGTCGCCCTGGGGGGCGGCGTCACCGGGGACATGGCGGGCTTCGCCGCCGCCACCTACCAGCG
>JAIEIQ010000204.1 GCA_029065305.1 Oscillospiraceae bacterium | reverse complement strand
TGCAGAAGGCACACCAGTTGTCGCAGCCCTCGGCAATCCGCAGGTAGGCGTAGCGGCCCGGCGTGGTCAGCACCCGGCCAAACTCGTCCACCGGGGCGTCGATGTCGCCGAAGTACCGGGGGCTCTTCTCCCCCATCACATCCTCCACGGCGGAGACGATGTCCTTGTAGCTGCCAGTCCCCAGGATGCCGTCCACCTCGGGCAGCTCCGTGGGCACGTCCTCGGCGTAGCGCTGGGTCATGCAGCCGGTGACAAGGATCTTTTTGAGCCTCCCCGCCTCCTTGAGCTTCCCCATCTCCAGAATGTGCTCAATGGCCTCCTCGCTGGCGCTGGAGAGAAATCCGCAGGTGTTGATAACCGCCACGTCCGCCCCCTCCGCCGACTCCGCCAGGATGTGCCCGGCGTCCCGGCACAGGGCCATCATCTGCTCGCAGTTGACCACGTTCTTCGCGCAGCCCAGAGAAATGAAATAAAGTTTGTATGGCATAAATGTCTCCGTTTTCTTGGGCAGCAGCCCGTCAGTCCTCCTCAATCTCCGTGTACCGCCGCAGGGCATCTTTCACATCGCACCAGGCAAACCCCCGGCGCAGCAGTCCGTCACTGATCCGCTTGAGCTCTTTTCGGTCTCGGAGGTCCCCTCCGCTCTTCTTCTGAATGAGCCGGTCCAGAATCCCCGCCGGGTCCGGCAGCTCCTCCAGAGCCTCATCCCACAGCGCCCGGTCCACACCCCGCCGCCGCAGTTCCTCCCGGACCCTGGCAGGTCCGTAGCCCTTCTCTCCATAGTGCCGGACCAGAGAAGCAGCGTAAGCAGCGTCGTTCACCGCGCCGATGTCCTCCAGCCAGTCCGCCGCCGCCTGGGCGTCGGTTTCGTCGTTCCCTTTTTTGACCAGCCGGCGGGTCAGCTCCCTCTTGCTCAGAGCCCTGCTGCCAATAATATTGGCCGCCGCCGCCTTGGCCTTGGAGGCCTTTGCGGAGGCGCGCAGCGCCTCCAGGGCCTCCCCGTCCAGCTCCATCCCCTGCCTCAGCCGGAAGCGGAGAAGCTCCTCCTCCGTCAAGCGCAGAATGTCCCCGTCCTCCAGCTTCGCCAGAAACCGGCCCTGTCCGTGCCGGGACGGCTTGAGTTCCACAATCCGCATGAAAAACAGCCCTCAATCAAGTTTTCTTTTGATTCTTTTCTTGTTCACAAGAAAAGAATGGAGACCTTACGCCTCGCCGTCGTCCTCGTCGTCGAAGTCCTCCGCCGATACGTCCACCGCCCGGCCCGCAGCCTTGGCGGCTACCTGGGACTGGGCGCTCATGAGCTTGAAGAAGTCCCGGCGAATCGCGGCCTCCAGGCCGTCGGCCACCTCGGGGTTGTCCTTGAGGTACTGCTTGGCGGCGTCCCGTCCCTGGCCCAGCCGTGTCTCCCCCATGGAGAACCAGGAGCCAGACTTCTGGACCAGTTCCAGCTTCACACCCAGATCCAGCAGCTCCCCCAGCAGGCTGATGCCCTCGCCGTACATAATATCAAACTCCGCCTCCCGGAACGGAGGCGCCATCTTGTTCTTGACCACCTTGGCCCGGGTCCGGTTGCCGATCATCTCGCCGCTGGCCTTCAGCGTCTCCACCCGCCGCACATCAATGCGCACGGAGGCGTAAAACTTCAGAGCCCGCCCACCGGTCGTAACCTCCGGGTTGCCGTACATAACGCCCACCTTTTCCCGGAGCTGGTTGATGAAAACCACAATGCAGTTGGTCTTGTTGATGGCTCCGGCCAGCTTCCGCAGGGCCTGGCTCATGAGCCGGGCGTGGAGGCCCACATAGCTGTCCCCCATCTCGCCCTCGATCTCCGCTCTCGGCACCAGAGCCGCCACCGAGTCCACCACGATAACATCCAGGGCCCCGGACCGGACCAGAGCCTCCGTAATCTCCAGGGCCTGTTCTCCGGTGTCCGGCTGGGAGATGAGCATGTCGTCAATGTTCACCCCCAGAGCCCGGGCATAGGTGGGGTCCAGGGCGTGCTCCGCGTCTACAAAGGCCACCTCGCCGCCGGCCTTCTGGGCCTGGGCCACGATGTGGAGGGCCAGGGTGGTCTTACCGGAGGACTCGGGGCCGTAGATCTCAATGATCCGTCCCCGGGGCACGCCGCCGATTCCCAGGGCCAGATCCAATGCCAGAGAACCGGTGGAAATGGCCTCCACATTCAGCTGGTTCATGTGGTCCCCCAGGCGCATGATGGAGCCCTTGCCGTAGGTCTTCTCAATGTTTTTCATGGCGGTCTGGATCGCCTCTTTTTTGTCGTTGGCGATAGCGGCCGTCTTGGTCAATTTCTTATCCTTGTCTGCCATTGCTTGTTCTCCTTCTATGTAAATTTATTGCTCACTCAATTCAACGCGGTAGATGCACTTCGCGGTCTCGCCGTCCTCCAGGCGCATGTCGTTGTCCTCCGGCAGCTCCACGATCTCCACCAGCTTTCCGCCCGCGTACTCGCAGGTCCTCCGGGAGGCCCAGTTGTCCGGGTTGCAGGTGATGATAACGTACCCCATCCCGTGCCGCTTCGCCAGCTGGAAGAGCAGTCGGCAGGCTTTCCCGGCGTAGTGATGCCCCCGGTAGGGCCGCTCCACCCGGTAGCCGATGTTGCCGCCGTAGTAGACCCGCTCGTTGTAGCCCACCCGCAGATCGCATACCCCCATCTTCACGCCAATTTTGTCGCAGATGGCGAAGTGGTAGGCGGGCAGCCAGTTTTTGACCGGGTCAGTCTCTACGGTCTTCTCCAATATAAGCTGGATTTCCTCGTTTTTCAAGAACTCTGTGTCAAAAAACATGCCTGCCCCCTCCTCACGTCAAAGGGAAAACCGAAAAACACACCTGTGCGCATCACCGGTCAAGCGCCGCTGTTCGCTCTCCTCCGGCAGCTCCGCAATCTCCAGCAGCTCCCCGCCCAGCCACTCACAGGTTTTTCGGGAGGGGTGGTTGTCCAGGCCGCAGGTGATGATAACATACTCCATCCCGTGGCGCTTTGCCAGCTGGAAGAGCAGCCGGCACGCCTTTCCGGCATAGTGCCGCCCCCGGTAGGGCTCGTCGATTCGATAGCCGATGTTCCCCGCATAGTAGAGCGCGCCGCTGTGCCCCAGGCGCAGATTGCAGCCGCCCACCTGTGCACCGGTGCGGTCCAGGATGTCAAAGTGGAACGCCGGGTCCCATTTCCTCTGCGGATCGTCCTTCTCCAGTTCGATCTGCCGGAGCGAAATCTCCTCCGTTTTCAGAAAATCCGTATCCAAAAGCACGCCTATCCCTCCCCTGCCGCCGTGCCGTATACAACACGGCCTATCCCCTGGGTGTCCGGGAGGACGTTGACATCCGTGAACCCCCCATCCCGCATCAGCCGCAGGACATCATCCGCCTGCCCCGCGCCCACTTCAAAATACATCCGCCCTCCGTCTGTCAGCACGGCCTTCCAG
>JAIEIQ010000203.1 GCA_029065305.1 Oscillospiraceae bacterium | reverse complement strand
CCCCCTGTTCCGGGCGTTTATCGCCGCCGCGGAAAGTTTTGGAATTTCCCTTGCATAAAGCGGGAAACGTGCTATAATGAATCTGGGATTTTCCCCAGATCAAAAAGGAGGTATACTTCCATGTTCCTGAAAAAAATCGCGGCCCCTCTCCTGGCGGGTCTGTTGACCGTATTCCTGCTGGCCGCCCCCGCCTCCGCCCACGGAGGGCACCACGGCCGCGGCTATGGCTGCGCCGCGCCCCAGGCTCAAACCACCTGCCCCGCCGGCTGCGCCCAGACCGGCTGGCACAGCCACCAGGGCGTGGGCTACTGCGGCTATCACCACGCCAACAACACCTGCGGCGGTTACTGCGCCGCCCTGTGCGAGGTGGAGGGCTGTGTGGAGGCCGGGCGGCACACCCATGACAACGTGATCTACTGCGGCTACGCCCACGAGAACGGCTACTGCGACAACACCTGCGCCGCCATTCTGGCCGCCCAGGAGATGCAGAGCCAGTTTGTCCAGGCCTGGAGCGGCTGGGGCTGCTGGGGCGGCGGACACCGGGGCTGGCACTGCTGAGGGTGAAAAGAACCGCGTTTGTCACCGGCGGGAGCCGGGGCATCGGCCGGGCCATTGTCCGGCGGCTGGCGGCGGAGGGCTGCGCCGTGGGCATCGACTACCTCCAGGCCAGAGACCAGGCGGAGGCCCTGGCCGCGGAGCTCCGGGCCCAGGGCCATGAGGCGCTGGCGGTCCGGGGGGATGTGTCGGACCGGGGGGCCGTCACCGCCGCCATCCGGCTGGTGGAGGCGGAATTCGGGCCCGTGGAGGTGCTGGTCAACAACGCCGGCATCGCCGAGCAGAGGCAGTTTCAGGATATCAGCCAGGACTTCTGGCGGCATATCTTCGGCGTCAACGTGGACGGCGCCTACCACACCATTCAGGCGGTGCTCCCCCACATGCTCCACGAGAAGCGGGGCTGCATCGTCAACATCTCCTCCATCTGGGGCCAGCGGGGGGCCTCCTGCGAGACGGCCTACTCCGCCAGCAAGGCGGCGCTCATCGGCCTGACCCGGTCCCTGGCTATGGAGCTGGCCCCCTCGGGCATCCGGGTCAACTGCGTGGCCCCCGGCGTCATCCGCACGGATATGGTGGAGGTGCTGGGGGAGGAGACCCTGTCGGACCTGGCCCGTGAGACCCCCATGGGGCGGCTGGGAACCCCGGAGGAGATCGCCTCCGCCGTGGCGTTCTTCGCCGGCGAGGGCGCGTCCTTCGTGACCGGGCAGGTGCTGACGGCAGACGGGGGATTTATTCTGTAAAAAGAGCGGGTGGGACCGGTTTAACGGCCCGCCCGCTCTTCGTCCGGACAGCGCATTATTTGGAATATGGACGCCTGTTATCTGTCAAGCCGACCAGATAGTCCACGCTGGTTTTATAGAATTGGGCCAGCGAAACCGCAGTCTTCAGCGGCAGCTCCCGCTCTCCCCGCTCATATTTGGAGTAGAGGGACTGGTCGCACATCAGGTACTCCGCGATTTGCTTTTGTGTCAGATCGGAGTCTTCCCGCAGGTCGCGAATCCTCAATCGCATTCACATTTACTTATGCTTCCCCTGGAAAAACAAAGCCAACGTCCCCGGACCGGAGTGGTTGCCGATAACCGGCCCCACGTAGTTGATAACCAGCTTCTCCACCGGGAATCTGGCCTTAACCGCCTCCCCCAGGGCCACGGCCTCCGCCTCGCAGTCCCCGTGGCTGATGAACACCACCGAGGGATCCTCCGCCAGCTCCGCCATCTTCTCCAGCAGGGCGTTCACCGACGCCTTCCGCCCCCGGACCTTGCTCACCGGGATCAAGCGGCCCTCGCCGTCCACATGGAGCACCGGCTTCATCTGGAGCATCGTGCCCACCAGCGCCGCCGCCGCGGACACCCGGCCTCCGCGCTTGAGGTGGTTGAGGTCGTCCACAGTGAACCAGTGGCAGATGTGGTCCCTGCGCTCCTCCACGAAGGCCTGGACCTCCTCCAGAGAGCGGCCCTTCCGCTTCTCCATCGCCGCCAGATACACCAGCAGTCCCTGGCCCAGGGAGGCGGCCCGGCTGTCCACCACCCGGATGGTGCACTCCGGATGGGCCTCCATCAGATCCTGGGCCGCGATAACCGCAGACTGATAGGTGGTGGAGAGGGCGGAGGAGAAGCAGATGCAGAGGATATCCTTCCCCACCTCCACCACCGGGGTCATGGACGCCTGAAAGAAGCCCACGCTGACGGCGGAGGTGGTCCCCAGGGAGCCGGCGCGGAGCTTGTTGTAAAAGACGCCCGGGTCCATCTCCCGGTTGTCCGGGAAGTTGTGGTACTCTCCGCCTTCAATGGTGAAGGACAGAGGGACGATCTGCAGCTCCAGCTCCCCCACCATCTGGGCGGAGAAGTCACAGCAGCTGTCGGTGACAATGACGTAGTCGCGCATAGAAGCTCCTTTCCTGTCTGAACGGCCGCGCCGCTGGTGAGCGGCGAATTTTTCCTGTCCTTATATTATACCATGTGACACGGAGGTTTACAAGAACTCCGCGCCGATATTCCCGCAGAATTTCCCGGAGCGCGAAAAAAGGACCGTCCACTGGACGGTCCTCTCCTGATTCTCGCGAAAGCTCAGCCGATCTTGTTGAGCTTGAGCGTCATGGCGCTCTTCTTGTGCGCCGCGTTGTTCTTGTGCAGAATTCCCTTCGCCACGGCCTGATCCACGACCTTGACGGCGACCTTGTAAGCGCCCTCGGCCTCGGTGCGCTTGCCTTCAGCGGCAGCGGCCTCGAACTTCTTCACAGCGGTCTTCATAGCGGACTTGTTCGCCTTGTTCCGGGCGTTGCGCTCCTGGGCGATGAGCACGCGCTTCTTCGCAGACTTGATATTCGGCAAACCAAACACCTCCTCCAAGTAAATTTCAATAGAACCATTCCGCGATGGCCCCACGCAGAAATGTATTCTAGCATGTTTCCACGGAAATTGCAAGGCTTTTTTCAGAGTTTTTTCCGCATTTTCCTCATAATATCCCGGCGGGGAGGAAAACTAGGGCCGGAACACCAGATTTCGCGGCCCAAAGCGGGGGAGGACACAACATGGCGAACGTGCGGACAGACCTGGCGGTGGAGGCCCACAGCCTCTGGCGGGAGAGCGCCGGGGAGACGGGGGAGCTGGCCGGAGTGGAGACGGCGGAGCAGGAGCTGGAGGGGATGATGCTCACCGAGGTGCGCATCACCGGCGAGGAGGGGGAGCGGGCTCTGGGCAAGCCCCGGGGGACCTATCTGACCCTGGACATCTCCCCCTTCTGGCGGCGGGAGGCGGAGAGCTTCCGCCGGACGGCGGAGGCCATCGCCCAGGCCCTGGAGCCCCTTCTGCCGGAGGA
>JAIEIQ010000202.1 GCA_029065305.1 Oscillospiraceae bacterium | reverse complement strand
ATCATCCACTCCGGCTTGTTGCCGGAGATGCGGAAGGCGTCCACCACCTCCAGGCGCTTGACGATCCGGGCCTTCTTCTGTCCGGAGGCGCTGCGCAGCTCGGCGTGGAGCTGGGCGGAGAGCTCCTCCAGATCGATGTCCTGGAGCAGCGTCTTCACCGCCTCCGCGCCCATGCCGGCCTGGAAGTCGTCCTCGTACTTCTCCCGCATGTCCCGGTATTCCTTCTCCGAGAGGATTTGGTTCCGGATGAGGGGGGTCTCCCCGGGGTCGGTGACGATATAGTTGGCGAAGTAGAGCACCTTCTCCAGAATCCGGGGACTGATATCCAGCAGCAGGCCCATCCGGGAGGGGATGCCCTTGAAGTACCAGATGTGGCTGACGGGGGTGGCCAGGTCGATGTGGCCCATGCGCTCCCGGCGGACCTTGGAGCGCGTCACCTCCACGCCGCAGCGGTCGCAGATCTTGCCCTTGTAGCGGATCTTCTTATACTTGCCGCAGTGGCACTCCCAGTCCTTGGTGGGCCCGAAGATGCGCTCGCAGAACAGGCCGTCCCGCTCGGGCTTCAGTGTGCGGTAGTTGATGGTCTCCGGCTTTTTCACCTCGCCGTAGGACCACTCTCGGATCATCTCCGGAGAAGCGATGCCGATTTTGATGGCCTCAAAGGGTGCGTAACTCATAGTTCAGCTCCTCCTTCCCTTAAAACTCGTCGCCGTCGCCGGCGCCCATGTCGTCCTCGTCCACGTCCTCGATGCCGAAGCCGGACTCCTCGAAAGCGTCGTCGTCGGCCACGTACTCCTCCCGCTCGTCCCGGTCCTCCCGGTCCATGCGGGCCAGATTGAAGGTGGTCATCTCGTCCTCGTCGTCCTTGAGCTCGATAATATCCCCGTTCTGGTCCAGAATCTGGATATCCAGGCACAGAGCCTGGAGCTCCTTGACCAGCACCTTGAAGGACTCGGGCACGCCGGGCTTGGGCACGTTATGGCCCTTGACAATGGCCTCGTAGGTCCGCACGCGGCCGGCCACGTCGTCAGACTTCACCGTCAGAATCTCCTGGAGGGTGTAGGACGCGCCGTAGGCCTCCAGGGCCCACACCTCCATCTCGCCGAAGCGCTGTCCGCCGAACTGGGCCTTTCCGCCCAGGGGCTGCTGGGTCACCAGGGAGTAGGGGCCGGTGGAGCGGGCGTGGATCTTGTCGTCCACCAGGTGGTGGAGCTTCATGAAGTAGACGTAGCCCACCGTGACCTTGTTGTCAAAGCGCTCGCCGGTGCGGCCGTCGTAGAGCCAGCTCTTGCCCTCCTCGTTGAGGCCGGCCTCCTTGAGGGCGTTGGCGATATCCTCCTCGTTGGCCCCGTCGAAGATGGGGGTGGCCACCTTCCAGCCCAGGGCCTTGGCGGCGTAGCCCAGATGGACCTCCAGCACCTGGCCGATGTTCATACGGCTGGGCACGCCCAGGGGGTTCAGAACAATATCCAGCGGCGTGCCGTCGGGCAGGAAGGGCATATCCTCCTGGGGCAGAATCCGGGAGACAACGCCCTTGTTGCCGTGGCGGCCGGCCATCTTGTCGCCCACGGAGATCTTCCGCTTCTGGGCGATGTAGACCCGGACCACCTCGTTGACGCCGGGCCCCAGCTCGTCCCCGGCCTCCCGGGTGAACACCTTGGCGTCCACCACGATGCCGCTCTCGCCGTGGGGCACCTTCAGGGAGGTGTCCCGGACCTCTCTCGCCTTCTCGCCGAAGATAGCCCGGAGCAGGCGCTCCTCGGCGGTGAGATCCGTCTCGCCCTTGGGCGTGACCTTGCCCACCAGGATATCCCCGGAGCGGACCTCCGCGCCGATGCGGATAATCCCCCGCTCGTCCAGGTCCTTCAGGGCGTCCTCGCCCACGTTGGGGATGTCCCGGGTGATCTCCTCGGGCCCCAGCTTGGTGTCCCGGGCGTCGATCTCGTACTCCTCGATGTGGATGGAGGTGTACACGTCCTCCCGGACCATGCGCTCATTGAGGAGGACGGCGTCCTCGTAGTTGTAGCCCTCCCAGGTCATGAACCCGACCAGGATGTTCCGGCCCAGGGCGATCTCGCCCTGATCGGTGGCGGGGCCGTCAGCCAGGACCGTGGGGTCCTCCCACTCGCCCTTCTCGTTCTGGCGCAGGCCGTGGACCCGCTCGCCCACGCTGACGATGGGCCGCTGGTTGATGCAGGTGGTGTGGTTGGAGCGGAGGAACTTGACCAGCTTGTAGTCCTTGGTGATGCCGCTGTCGTACTTGACGGAGATGGAGGTGGCGTCCACCTTGACCACCTCGCCGTCCCCCTCGGCCAGGACCACGATCTCCGAATCCAGGCAGATCTTGTGCTCCATGCCGGTGCCGATGACAGGGGCCTCGGGCCGCAGCAGGGGCACCGCCTGGCGCTGCATGTTGGCGCCCATGAGGGCGCGGTTGGCGTCGTCGTTGGGCAGGAAGGGGATCATGGCCGTGGCGATGGACACCATCATCCGGGGGCTGATGTCCACGAAGTCCACCTTCTCCTTCTCCACGCCGATGATCTCGTC
>JAIEIQ010000201.1 GCA_029065305.1 Oscillospiraceae bacterium | reverse complement strand
TGGTGACAACGATGTCCTCCGGCAGACGGGAGTTGACGGCCAGGGGGAACCGCTCGCAGGGGATGGTGGACGCTGTCCGGAAGCTGGCGATATAGCGCTCCGCGTGGACCCCGGCGTCCGTGCGGCCGCAGCCCGTGACCTTGACCCGCGCCTCCGGGCAGATGGTCCCCAGGGCCTTTTCCAGGGTTTCGGCTACGGTGATCTCGGTTTTCTGGACCTGCCAGCCGTGGTAGGCGGTCCCGTTATACATCAGGCGCAGGGCGATGTTTCTCATAGCAGCTCCTCTTTGCCGGGCCTACAGCCCGAACCGGGCCAGGACCAGCACCCCGGCCAGCACCCCGGCGTAGGCCGCCAGCGTCAGGTAGTCCCGCGTCTGATAGCGCAGCACGTGGAGCTTGGTCCGGCCCTCGCCCCCGTGGTAGCAGCGGCACTCCATGGCTACCGCCAGCTCGTCCGCCCGCCGGAAGGCGCTGATGAACAGGGGCACCAGGATCGGCACCAGGGCCTTGGCCTTCTGCAATAGATTTCCGCTCTCGAAGTCCGCCCCCCTGGCCTTCTGGGCGGACATGATTTTATCCGTCTCCTCGATAAGGGTGGGGATGAACCGCAGGGCGATGGACATCATCATAGCCAGCTCGTGGACCGGGGCCTTCAGCTTTTTCAGCGGCCCCAGCAGGGATTCCAGACCGTCGGTCAGGGCGATGGGGCTGGTGGTATAGGTCAGCAGGAAGGTTCCCATGATCAGCATGGTGATCCGCAGGACCATGAAGAAGGCGAGAAGAACGCCCTGCTCCGTGACGGTGAAAATCCAGAAGGAGAACAGGGGGGCCCCCGGCGTATACAGCAGGTTCAGCACCGCCGTAAAACAGATGATGAACAGGATGGGCTTCAGGCCCTTGACCAGGGCCCTGGGGGCTACGCCGGAGATCTTGACCCCGGTGACGAGCACCAGGGCCATTACGCCGTAGGAGACGAAGGACTTGGCGCAGAAGAGCCCCGCAATATAGAGCACGGTGATGATCAGCTTCGTTCTGGGGTCCAGCCGGTGGGCCAGGGAGTTTCCCGGGAAGAATTGGCCCAGGGTGATATCCTTCAGCATCCCTTCCTCCCTCCCTTCAGCGCCCCCAGCGCCCGCCGCAGGTCCGGCACTGTGTACACGGCGGGGTCGATCTCCACGCCCCGCTCCCGCAGCGCCATCGCCACCTGTGTCACCTGGGGTACGTTCAGGCCCACGTCTATGAGCTCCTGGGCCCGGCTGAACACCTCGTGGGGCGTGCCGGACATGACCACCCCGGCGTTGGCCAGGACCACGATCCGGTCCACGTTCTCCGCCACCTCGTCCATGCTGTGGCTGACCATGACCACCGTGGTGCCCTTCTCTCGGTGGTAGCTCCGGATGTTCTCCAGCAGGCTCCGCCGTCCCGCAGGGTCCAGGCCCGCCGAGGGCTCGTCGAGAATCAGCACCTCCGGCTCCATGGCGATGACCCCGGCGATAGCTACCCGCCGCTTCTGGCCTCCGGAGAGGTCGAAGGGGGACTTGTCCAGCAGCTCCTCCCTCAGCCCCGCGAAGGCGGCGGCGGCGCGGACCCGGCGGTCAATCTCGCCCTCGTCCAGGCCCATGTTTTTGGGCCCGAAGGCGATGTCCTTATAGGCGGTCTCCTCAAAGAGCTGGTACTCCGGGTACTGGAACACCAGCCCGACCTTGAACCGAACCTCCCGGATCTTCTTGGGGTCGGCCCAGATGTCCCGGTCCCCCAGGAGGATTGTTCCGCTGGTGGGCTTCAAAAGCCCGTTGAGATGCTGGATCAGGGTGGACTTCCCGGAGCCGGTGTGGCCGATGATCCCCAGGAATTCCCCCTCCAGGATCTCCATATTGACATTCTTCACCGCGCTGCGGCAGAAGGGGGTGTTTTCGCCGTATGTGTGGGTCAGGTGCTCCACACGCATAATTGGTTTCAAAGCTGTTTCCTCCGCGTCTCTCTACAGGGCGTTGACAATGGCCTGGGCGCATTCCTGGACGCCCAGGGCGTCCAGGGGCACGTCTAAGCCGTCTTCTCTCAGGCCGTGGAGCAGCTCCACGGTGTGGGGCGCGTCCAAGCCGATGGAGCGCAGCTCCTCCATCCGCACCAGCACCTCCCTGGGCGGGCCGTCCATGACGATCCCGCCGCTGTCCATGACCACCACCCGGTCCGCCAGGGCTGCCTCGTCCATGTGGTGGGTGATGAGGACCACGGTGATGCCCTTCTCCCGGTTCAGCCGCCCCACGGTGTCCAGCACCTCCCGCCGGCCCAGGGGGTCCAGCATGGCCGTGGACTCGTCGAGGACGATGCAGGCCGGCTCCATGGCGATGACCCCGGCGATGGCGATGCGCTGCTTCTGCCCGCCGGAGAGGTGGTGGGGGGCGTGGAGGGTGAACGCCTCCATGCCCACGGCTTTCAGGGCGCTGGTGACCCGCGCCTGGATCTCCTCCGTGGGGACGCCCAGGGTCTCCGGGCCGAAGGCCAAGTCCTCCTACCCCACATTGGCGACGATCTGGTTGTCCGGGTT
>JAIEIQ010000200.1 GCA_029065305.1 Oscillospiraceae bacterium | reverse complement strand
CTTCCTACATTTTATCCCTCATTAACTTTGTGGCCTGTCTGGTAATGAAGACAGACAGGCCCCTTTTCGACAGTCTGTGGCGGCCCCCGAAAGGGGGCCGTCTGTCATTCTGTCTCTTCTATGTACCATTTTTCGGCGGACTGCTGGGCACGGATGAGGATATCCTGGGCGGCAATATAATTTTGCCGTTCCAGGGCGGCGAGGGCGTCGGTTACGCCATTGAAAAGGGTTGTATAATATTTGGGAAGTTCCCGGGGATCGATTTTCAGCACGTTATATCACCTCGATAGGATTATATAACGATACATTGCAAAACGCAAGTAATTTGCGGCGTATATTTGCGTTATAATATTACATATACTCGCTGTATCAAATATATGGCGAGGTGCAACATGCGGAAATTTAAAATTCCGAAGCAGTACCGTGCAATCAATAAAACGATTCGCTTTCCTGAGGACGTAATTATGGAGGTTGAGGCGGCAATCCGTGGAAAAGACTGTACGTTTACCGCCTTTGTGGTGGAGGCCGTCCGCGTAGCTCTGGAGAACCTGCGGGAAGAGGAGGAGGAATCCAGCAATTAAATAGGATAATATAACAACCGAACTATAAATGCAATGCATATGCAGTTCAAAGCGAAAAAGAATATTGCAATACAATCGTCATATAATTTGTATGACGAGGTGTGCTATGCGAAAATTCCAGATCCCCAAAATTCCGCCGACAACGAGCAAAAGCATCCGTTTTCCAAACGATTTGATTGAAGAGGTTGAGGCGGCAATCCGCGGAAAAGGCTGTACGTTTACAGCCTTTGTGGTGGAGGCCGTCCGTGTGGCACTGGAGAACCTGCGGGAAGAGGGGGACGAGGCCGGCGGCTGAGCGGACAAAAAAGAGAGCGGTGTTCCGTCAGGACCATCGCTCTCCCTTTTTGGCAGGTCTTTTTACAGGTCAACGCTTCCGTTCTCGGTGTCATTGATGACATAGTATGCCTTGCCCTCCTCGGGCTTGAGATAAATGACCAGCTTCTTGATGCTGGACGCCTTGCGGCCATCCGCCGTGAAGGCGGCGATGACGCGCTCCTTGCAGTCGGAAACACTCCATTCCGTACCGCCGGCCTGGAGATAGATCTCCTCCGTTTTCTTCACGGCGGGCTTCTTCACGATCTTCTCCTTCACCGTCTCCGCAGCCGCCGTCGCGGCCTTGACCGGGGCGCTCTTCTTGAGTCGAGCCATTTTCGTACTACTCCAATCTTTTTAATACAGCGCCGGACATAATTTGGCGCCAATAGAAATGTTACACCTTATTTCATAAGATATCAAGGCCCCCCATAGACAAAAAGAGCCGGGATGACTCCGTCTTTATGGATATACTTCACAAAATAGGATATAGAATTGCCCGTGTTCCACGAAACCGGGCACTTTTAGAAAACTCAGTCTTGAATTTTAGGGAAATATGGGGTATACTATTTGCGCTGATTTTATTTTGGAGGTAGCAGTATGGTCAACATTACAAAAGATACGATCATCGGGGATATTCTGGATATCGCGCCCCAGACGGCTCCGGTGTTCCTCTCCATTGGGATGCACTGCCTGGGCTGTCCCAGCAGCCGGGGCGAGACGGTGGAGCAGGCCTGCGCGGTCCACGGCGTGGACGTGGAGAAGCTGCTGGAGGTCATCAACGCGGAGGCCAACAAGTAATCGGTCTGATGAGTTTCGGGAGGGCCCATGCGGCGACGTATGGGCCCTTATTCCGGTTTGAGGAGGGGAGCGCTGTGTCTGAGCGGCTGATACTGGGCCGGCGCCTGCGGGCTGTCGCGGACAGGATCCCGGCGTCCTGCCGCCGCCTGGCGGACATCGGCACGGACCACGGCTATATTCCGGCGAAGCTCCTTCTGGCGGGGCGGCTGGACAGGGCCATCGCCGCCGACATCGGACGGGAGCCCCTGGAGCGGGCCCGGCAGACCGCCCGGCGGTACGGGCTGGAGGACCGGATGGAGCTGCGGCTGGGGGACGGACTGCGGGTGCTGACGCCGGGGGAGGCGGATGTCATCGTCATCGCCGGTATGGGCGCGGACGCAATCGCCTCCATTCTCACCGCCGCGCCCTGGGTCCGGGACGGGCCCCTGCTCCTCCTCCAGCCCATGAGCAAGGCGGAGGTGCTGCGGCGGTACCTGCCGGAGAACGGCTTTGCCGTGGAGGCGGAGGCGCTGGCGGCGGAGCGGGGGGTGATCTACCCCATCCTGACCGTCCGGGGCGGGGAGATGCCCCCCTGTACGGAGGTCCGGGCCTGGGGCGGCTTCCTGCTGGAGGGCGACCCGCTGTGGGGGCTGTATTTGGAGGAGCATATCCTGCGGCTGCGGAAGGCGGCGGCGGGACTGGAGCGGGCCAGAAGCCCGGCGGCGGGGGAGAAGCGGGATCGCCTGCTGGCCGCCGCGGAGGCGCTGGCGGAACGAAAGGGGGCGTGGGAGCTTGCCCACCGTACATGAGATAGAGGCGGCGCTCTTCCAGCTGGCGCCCAGGGAGCTGGCCCAGCCGTGGGACAATGTGGGCCTGCTGGTGGGCCGGCCGAACCGGGAGGCGCGGCGGGTTCTGGTGGCGCTGGATATCACGGAGGACGTGGCAGCGGAGGCGGAGCGGGAGCAGATCGATCTGATTGTGGCTCACCACCCCATTATGAACTGTGCCTGGCGTCCGGTGCAGACCATCCGGAGCGACGACATCCAGGGGCGGAAGCTCATCCGCCTCATCGAGTACGACATTGCCGCCATCTGTATGCACACCAACCTGGACGCGGCCCCCGGCGGCGTCAACGACGCCCTGGCGGAGGCTCTGGGGCTGGAGGAGGTGGAGCCGCTGGAGGAGGGGGACGGCATCGTCCGTACAGGATCTCTGCCGGAGCCCATGACCGTCCAGCGGTTTTTGGCCCGGGTGGAGGACCGCCTTCAGCCCAACGGCGTGCGGTACGTGGACGGCGGAGGGATCATCCGCCGGGCGGCTGTGGGCGGCGGCGCCTGCGGCGGGTACTTCCGGGCGGCGGCGGAGCGG
>JAIEIQ010000020.1 GCA_029065305.1 Oscillospiraceae bacterium | reverse complement strand
GGGCGGGACGGACGCGGGGGGATCGTCGCGCTCCTCCGGATCGGAAACCGGGTCATGCTCCGCCGGGGGCTCCTCCTGGCTGTCCTGCTGGGGAAGGGGATCCTTCGAGGTGTCCCCCCGGATGCCGATGGCGTCCGTCAAATGGTCCCCGAAGAAGAGGAAGCCGATGATTCCCAGGAGCATCACCCCCGTCACCAGCAGCAGCACGCCTCCGGCCCCGCCGCTCTGGCGGCGGCTCTCCCGGCGTCCGCTGTGGCGGTGGAGGGGGCGTCCCTGGCGGATGGCCTCCTCCTCCTGGCAGAAGGGGCATTTCTTATAGGTGTCGGAGTACTCCTCTCCGCACTTGGGGCATAGACGGTTGCTCATGTTCGCGCCTCCTTGGCCGACGGCTCTGTTTTCCTCATCATATCCGGTTTTTCCCTCCCCGTCAACGGGGATTTTACTCTTTAGACGGATTTCTCCCAAAATCGTTCCCCGGTCCCTTGTTTTTCTCCGCCCGCTCCCGTATAATGGGGATATCAACAAGAGGAGGGCGTACTATGCTGGAAACTATTTTCATCGGTATCGCCGGGGGCACCGGCAGCGGCAAGACCACACTGACCGAGCACATCAAAAAGCGCTTCGGCGACGAGATCACCGTTCTCTACCACGACGACTACTACCGGGACCAGACGGACATGCCCTTCCATGTCCGCTGCCGCCAGAACTACGACCACCCCGCCGCCTTTGAGACGGATCTGCTGGTCCGGCACCTGCAGGCCCTGCGAAACGGCGCGTCCATCCAGCGCCCGGTCTACTCCTTTTCCGACTACAACCGCACCGGGGAGACCGTGACGGTGCAGCCCAGCAAGGTGATTATTGTGGAGGGCCTGCTGATCTTCCAGAACCCGGACCTGCGGGATCTGATGGACATCAAGATCTACGTGGACACCGACGCCGATGTCCGCATTCTCCGCCGCATCCTCCGGGATGTGAAGGAGCGGGGCCGGACCATCGAGTCGGTGGTGGAGCAGTACCTGACCACGGTCAAGCCCATGCACGAGCAGTTCATCGAGCCCTCCAAGCGCTTCGCGGACATCATCGTCCTGGAGGGGGGACACAATCTGGTGGCCCTGGACATGATCATGCAGCGCATCGCCACCCATCTGGGAACACCGGCGGCGCAGAGCTATGTTTGACAGTGGGGCATACCCCTCTGGTAAACCAGCTCCACAATCTCCCCGATGCTTTTGCAGCTTTTCAGGGTAAGCGCGGCCTTCGGAAATCCTGCGGGGAAAAGCGGGATTCCGTCCCCCAGGACAGCCGGCATAACGTAAATGTAATATTCATCAATCAGATTCTCGTCCATAAAGCAGCGAACGATCTCCCCTCCGCCCACAAGCCAAACCGCTCCGGAGTGCTCCCTGAAAATGAGCTCCAGCAGCCGCCGCCCCGGCGGCAGGGACATGAATTGAACATTCGGGTCGTGTGGGTGCTGACGGCGCGTACATACATAGCAGGGCATTCCCTCGTAGGGCCACTGCTCGGGAGAGAGCTCGGTTTTTATTTGACGGTAGGTTTTTCCGCCCAGTATCATCGCCTGCAGGGAGCTGTAGAATTCCTCATAGCCAAGGTCGGGCGAAGGACCTGGTGTTTCGTCTAAAAACCCGATACCGCCGTCTTTTTCCGCAATATATCCGTCCAAAGACATGGCAATATACAGAATAAGCTTGTTTTCCATGCCGTGCTCCTTTATCCGCCGGCCCGCCCCCCGAGGGGGAGCGGGCCGCTTTTTCATCCCATTGTCACCAGAATCTTGCAGATCTCCGCCCGGGTCAGGGAGTGGTTGGGGATCAGCCGCCCGGTGCTGTCGCCGCCGACGACGCCCCGATCCACCATGGACTGGAAGTAGGGCAGGGCGTAGTCGGGGATCTCCCCGGCGTCCGGGAAGCTGTTCAGATCCACGCTCACCGGCAGCTCCGGCTCCGGTTCAGGCTCAGGGGACGGCTCCGGCTCCGCAGGCTCCTCCGGCATAGCCGGGAGCTCTTCGTCCTCCTCCGGCGGGAGCTGGGGCTCCCGGTCCGGGTCCAGCAGCCAGTCGGGGATCTCCGTGTCGGTCGGAGGCGCGGAGGGCTCTGAAGCCTCCGGCTCCTGGACTACAGGCGGCTCCTCCGGGGCGAGGCGCTCCTCGATCCGGCCCAGCATCGTCACCGCCTGGGCCCGGGTGAGGACGCCGCTCCCGTCCAGCACCAGCCGGTTCCCCTCCTGGGACCCGGTGATGACGCCCAGGGCGTACATGGCCTTGACCGCGCCGGCGGCCCAGTCCTCCACCTGGTCCATATCGTCGAAGGGCACCTCAATATCGGCGTAGTCCGCCTCGTGGAGGCCCAGATACCGGCTGAGCAGCACCGCGAACTCCAGACGGGTCACAGGCTGGTCCGGTCCGGCGTAGAGACCGTCCTCCCGCTGCTCACCGGTGAGAATGCCCCGGTGGTAGAGCTCGGAGATAAACCGCTCGCCCCAGTGACCCTGGGCGTCCAGGAAGGGGGAGTCCGACTCCACCGTCACCGGCAGGCGGACGCTTTTGCCGCCCTTGGAGGCGGTAACATAGCCCGTCCCCTCACTGTAGCCCGCGGTGAGCACGCCGTGCTCGTCGATGGTCCCCACCGCCGGGTCCACGGTCCAGGTGAAGTCCTCGGGGACTGTCTCCAGGGCCATATGGAGGTAGGACGCGGCGGCGGTGAGCTCCGCCCGGTCCCCGGTCATGAGGGTGATGCTGTCCACGGCGCTGCCGTTCCAGCGGATGGACATCTCGTCGGGGGTCTCCACCACCAGGACCTCCGTTTCCGCCTCCAGCCCCCAGGCGCTGGCCCGGATGACCGCCGGGCCCGTCCGGTCCGAGGCGGTAAAGACGCCGTCCGCGATGGTTCCTCCGTCACTCCACAGCTCCACAGGGCTCTCCAGGGGGAAGTAGTTGGTGTCCACCAGATTGGCCCGGAGCTGAACCGTGTGGCCGGGGAGGACGAAGGGGGCGCTGGTGTGGAGGTAGATGTGGTCCGCCTGACCGGTGGGCAGGCCCTCGGAGAGGAGCATCAGGTGGTTGGTGACCTTCCGCTGGGTCTTGTCGCTGGGGGAGTTGATGAGGCTGTAGCGCCGGTAGGCGGGCAGGGAGGCCACCGCCGTGGTGGACCCGCCGCCGTCCAGGCCCAGGGCCGTGACGCACCCCAGCTCCGCCATCCGCTGGGCCAGCACCTTCAGGGACGCGCCCATGCTGTGGCCGGTCTGCCGGCCGTCCACGGTGTAGAGCACCACGTCGCCGTTGGCCTTCACCCCGATGGCGGTCCGGGGGGCGTAGGTGGTATCCAGGCCGTCCACCACCTGTCCGCCCATCACCAGCAAATACATGGCCCCGATGGCCTCGGTGACGTCGTTCCACTCCTCGCCGGCGGCTTCGGCGGTAAAGACAATCTCATCCCCGGGAGCCAGTCCCCGGAGAAAGGCCAGATTCACGTCGTACCCGGCCTGGGCGCTGGTGAGGACCACCTGATCCTCCCGGATGGGCAGAGCGGCGGTGTCCTCCACCACCTCCTCCACGGTCAAAACCAGCTCCTCCCCGATGGCGGGACGCCCGTAGAGGACGGTGCACAGGGCGGTGACGCCGGGGGTGGTGGTGCCGGTGGTGTGGTCCGTGCGGAAGTCGTAGGTCATGAGGGTGATGCCGCCGTTGTCCACCCGGGGCTTGTTGACGGAGCTGACGGAGACGGTCCCCAGTCCGGCGTGGGCGGCGGACATCTTCAGCGCCGGCAGGCCCATAACGGCGGACCCGTCCTCCCGGAAGCCGGCGGCGTAGTACTCCCCGGAGGCGGAGAGCAGCTCCCCGCCGGAGATGACCACCCCGAGGGGCCAGCCGGTGGAGACATCAAAAAAGTCGCCGTTGATGCCTCCCACCACCCGGAAGCCCTGGGCCTCGAAGGTCTCGGCGGCGGTCCCGGCGGTGATCCGGTCGCAGACCGCCTCGCCGTAGGCCACGGCGGGGCGGACTGCGGCGCTGGGGGTGTATGTAAGGAAATATTCATGGCGGAGCTGCTGGTAGTACTCGCTCCAGTAGATGTTGTCGCTGAGCACCGCCCCCTGCTGGAGCGCGGTGTCCTGGAGCCAGACCTCGGTGCCGTAGGCCTCGGACCCGCCGGCGGCAAGGGCCTGGACGGGAACAAGGGTCAGCAGCATGGCCAGTGTCAGTAGCAGGGTTCCTGTTTTTTTCATGGGTCCTCCTTTTCACGGGGCGGTTCAGTAGACATAACTGAGGACCATCATACCACGATTGGCGGAAAAAGTCCACCGCCGCCCTGTGGAAACATTTGGCCCGTTTCCTGGAAAATTTGGTTGAAACAGAGACGGCGGCATGGTAAAATAGAGGCGCGTTATTCTATTTTGATAAACGGAGGAGAAGAGTATGATTCAGGACGAGAAGCAGTTCCATATCCGCTGCGCCCAGGGGGACGTGGGCCGCTACTGCATTCTGCCCGGGGACCCGGGCCGCTGCGAGTCCATTGCCGCCCTGTTTGACGGCGCGAAATTCGTCAGCCGGAACCGGGAGTACGTGATCTACACCGGCACGCTGCTGGGGGAGAAGGTCTCCGTGTGCTCCACGGGCATCGGCGGGCCCTCCGCCTCCATCGCCATGGAGGAGCTGGTGGCCATCGGGGCGGATACCTTCATCCGGGTGGGTACCTGCGGGGGCATCGACCTCAACGTCCAGTCCGGGGACATCGTGGTTGCCACCGGCGCAGTCCGCCACGAGGGCACCAGCCGGGAGTACGCCCCCATCGAGTATCCGGCGGTGGCGGACTTCGGCATCGCCGCCGTGCTGGCGGAGGCGGCAAAGGCCATGGGAAAGACCTGCCACACGGGGGTGGTCCAGTGCAAGGACAGCTTCTACGGCCAGCACAGCCCCGGCCGGATGCCGGTGAGCTACGAGCTGCTCAGCAAGTGGGAGGCTTGGAAGCGGCTGGGCGTGAAGGCCAGCGAGATGGAGTCCGCAGCGCTGTTCGTGGTGGCGGCGGCGCTGGGCGTCCGGTGCGGGAGCTGCTTCCACGTGATCTGGAACCAGGAGCGGGAGGCCGCCGGCCTGGACCAGAAGAAGGACGAGGACACCACCGCCGCCGTGCGGGTGGGGGTGGAGGCGCTGAAGCTGCTGATCGCCCGGGACAGAGGGCTCTGATTCGCGCCGGCGCTCCCACAGCGAACCCCCTGCGCACCCAATGGGTGCGCAGGGGGGCGTTTTTTTATTCTTCTCTCCCTCGGTACGCGGGCGTCTCCCCCAGCTGGTAGTACTGGTCGCCCCGCTCATACAGGTGGTGCTTGCGCCACAGCCCCCGCTCCCTCAGCTCCTCCCGCAGGCCGTGGCCCTCCTTGCGGCCCCTGCTCACGATGTCCAGGGCATTCTGGAGAATGCCGATATTCCGCACCAGGCAGGTGGTCACCCCGAACACATTGCCGCTGGCCACATCCGCCTTGATGTTGTTCCCCACGTGGGCCATCTGCCCCTTTTCCACCCCGAAGCGCTTTTGCAGCTCCTCAAAGTTCTTTGTCAGCGGCTTCTCCGCCCTGGCGATATACTGCCCCGGAATTCCCAGCCTCCCGGCGAACTCGGCGGCTCTGGCAGCGCTGGCGTTGGTCAGCAGCACCACCGTAAAGCCCTTGGCCTTCAGCGTCTCAAACAGGAGCACCGCGTCCTTGTCCGGCCCCAGCTTCTCCAGGGGCGCGATGGTGTCGTCCACGTCGAAGGAGAGGAAGGTAATCCCCGCCTCCCTCAGCCTGCTGTAGTCAATGGCGTGAATGGTGGGCTGGTAAACATCCGGGATATAGGTCTCCCGCAGGTACTCGCTGGACATCCCCTCATATTTACCCATAATCCCCTCCATTTTAATACGGAATCAGCGCCAGATCCATATCCACATTTCCCTCGATGCCCGGCACCTTCCCCTTGTCGGAGTACTGCCAGATGCGGAAATCGTAGTACATATCCGGCCTGCCCTTGCTGGTGTACTGGGCAAACCAGAAGTCGTAGTCCGTCAGGCGGCTCAGGTCCAGCCGCTCGTAGCCCACCTCCAGGCCCATATAGATCATGGAGCGGTACCCCGCCGCCTCCACCAAATCGCAGAAGGCGATGGCGCACTCTGTCAGCGTCTCCCTGCTCACCCCGTAGCTCCGGGCGGTGTTGGAGTAGATCTCCCAGTCGAACACAATGGGATACTCCAGCTCCCGGCCCCCCAGCTTCTCCAGGATGTACCGCGCCTCCTCCTCCGCCTCGGCCACGGAGATGGCCTGGGAGTAGAAGTAGACGCCGGTTTTCAGTCCAGCGGCCTGGGCCCCCGTCAGGTTCTCCTCAAACTTGACGTCATCGTAGATCTCCCCAGAGTCCGCCAGCCGCCCGCCCAGGCGGATGATGGCGAAGCGGACGCCGGATCCGGCCACCTTGCTCCAGTCCACGTCCCCCTGGTGGCGGGAGATATCCACCCCCAGCTCCGTGGTATAGGCCGGGTCGTTGTAGTAGGCGATGGTCCCGTCCTGGAGGAAGAGGTTCTTGTTGTAGGGGCAGACCCGGGCGTCCCGGAGCACCGGGATCTGCTTGTTCCGGAACTGGATGTAGCCGGACTGGGCCGGGTTGTTGACCGGCTCCCAGCCGCTCACCCGGGAGACAATAGCGCTCATCTCCGCCCGGTTGATGCTGTCGTCGGGGAAAAACCAGCGCTGGGCGTCGGCAATCTCCCCGGTGATGATATTCTCCTCATAGAGGGTCAGCGCATAGCCGGTGTCCAGGTCGGCGAAGGGGCTGGGGCCCTCCCGCTCCTCCAGGCCCATGGCTACGGCGGCGATACGGACGATCATCCCCCGGCTGATGGCCCCGTCCAGATCCGTAATCTCCCCGCTCTCCACGCACCCCAGTGCCGCTGCCTGGGCCAGATAGGTCTCCGCCCAGTGCCCGGCGGGGGCATTGCCCGGGTCCGGATGTCCCGCCGCCCGGAGCAGGAGCTTGAGGGCCTCCCCGGCGGTGAGGGTCTTGTCCGGCTGGAAGGTGCCGTCCAGATACCCGGAGACCACCCCCTTGGCGCTCAGCTCCCGGACATAGCTGTAGAACCAGTCGCTCTCCTTCACGTCGCTGTAGGGGTTGACCCATTTGGAGAGGTCGATCTCCGGCTCCTCTGTCCCGTCCGCCTCCCACCGGGCGGTGACGTAGACGGCCCCCTCGGCGATCTCCTCTCCGGTGAGGCGGACGCCGTTTCCGTCAAACCAGCCCTGGAAGGCGTAGCCCTTCCGCTTGGGCTCGGGCAGCTCCCCATAGGGCTCCAGAACGGGGTAGAACACCGTCTGGTTCTCCACCGTGCCGCCGTTGGGGGTGAAGTGTATGTAGGCGTACTCCGACGCCCCGGGGTTGTCGTAGACCCCGTACAGGAAGAGGTACGCCTCCTGGAGCCGCCGGCGGATCAGATTTGTCGAGGGCTCATTGCCGATGTGGCACCAGGTGGCGATGGCGTTGACAATCTCCGCGTCGGTGTAGCGCTCCACGCCGTCGAGCAGGTAGTTATAGATGCGGGCGTCCTCGTTCATCCACTGCCGCCCCAGGGTGTAGGTCAGACTGGCCAGGGCGTCGAACTGCTGCTGGTTGATGGAGACGCCGTGCTCCATGAGGATCCGGTTGATGGCGTCCTCCTTCTCCGTCAGGTCCTCCCGCATGAGGCGGTCGCCCTCCTCCTCCGAGATGCCGCCGGGGTAGTCCTCCGGGTCGCAGGCCAGACCGTAGCCGATATACCAATTCCCCCGGTCGTCCTGGTAGGGCTCGCTGCGGAAGTCCTCGAACTGCTTGATCAGGGCGATCCCCTCCTCGCTGGTGGTGAAGGTCTCCACCGCCAGGGCCGCCGAGGGCAGCAGCGTCAGGGTCACGACGACGCACAGGAACAGGGCCAGAAATCTCTTCATAGCTTCTCTCACTTTCTCACAGGAAGTCAGTCTATTCGTCACCAGTTTACCAGATTCGACAGTCTGTGAAAAGAGGAAAAACTTAGATTTAACAATTTATTAGGATTTCTTCCCGCGTTCAGCCGCGCCTCTTTTGCGCCGGACCATTGACAAATCCCCATTTTCCCGCTATACTACCCTCAGATAACGCGACGACGGGAACCAGTAGCGCCGTTTTCCCTGCCAAGAGAGCCCCCGGCTGGTGGAAGGGGGAGAGGGGAACGGCGGGAATACCTCCCCGAGCAGCGGACCGAACCCCCTTTGGCAGTAGGCTCCGCCGGGCGCGCCCGATACAGCGCGGGAGTCCTGCTGGGGACTCCGTGAGGCCGCGCCCCGCGAGGGGGCGGCGAACCAGAGGTGGTACCGCGGCTTTTCGCCCTCTGTCCAGATATCCCGCTCCGGCGGAGAATGGACAGGGGGTGTTTTTGTTTCAAAAAGGGGCAAAGCGGGAACTCTATCAGGAAAGAAATCAACCGATTCCAAAACATAAAGGAGAATGACAGATGCAGCTGTATGAGGAGCTGGTGGCCCGGGGGCTCATCGCCCAGGTCACCAATGAGGACGAGATCCGCGAGATGATCAACAACGGCAAAGCCACCTTTTACATCGGCTTTGACTGCACCGCCGACAGCCTGACGGCGGGCCACTTCATGGCCCTGACCCTGATGAAGCGGCTCCAGATGGCGGGCAACAAGCCCATCGCCCTTATCGGCGGGGGCACCACCATGATCGGCGACCCCTCGGGCCGCACCGATATGCGCAAAATGCTCACCCGGGAGGACATCAACCACAACGCCGAGTGCTTCAAGCGGCAGATGGAGCGCTTCATTGAGTTCGGCGAGGGCAAGGCCCAGATGGTCAACAACGCCGACTGGCTGCTGAACCTGAACTACGTGGAGCTGCTGCGGGAGGTGGGGGCCTGCTTCTCCGTGAACAACATGCTGCGGGCGGACTGCTACAAGCAGCGCATGGAGAAGGGGCTCAGCTTCCTGGAGTTCAACTACATGATCATGCAGTCCTACGACTTCTACCACCTCTTCCAGCACTACGACTGCAACATGCAGTTCGGCGGAAACGACCAGTGGTCCAACATGCTGGGGGGCACGGAGCTCATCCGCAAAAAGCTGGGGAAGGACGCCCACTGCATGACCATCACCCTGCTCACCGACTCCCAGGGCAACAAGATGGGCAAGACCGCCGGCAACGCCGTGTGGCTGGACCCCAACAAGACCA
>JAIEIQ010000002.1 GCA_029065305.1 Oscillospiraceae bacterium | reverse complement strand
CGGACTGCTCGAAGTACAGCGCCAGCTCTGCGGGCAGTCTGGCGGAGGAGCGTCCTACAAAGGACGGGGCCCAGCTGGGGATGTTCCCCTCCTCCAGGTCCTGGAGCAGAGCCGCGTACAGCTCCTCCGCCCCCGGCAGCTCCGGGTCCCCCACAGCGGCGTAGATCCCGCCGCCGAACCTGCTCTCAAGGGCGACTTCGGTGAGGCTGTAGCCGTCCGGCGCGGTGAGGCTGTCGCGCAGGGTCGTCCGGTCCCCGGCCATGCTCCGGACAAATCCCTCATAGGATTCGCCGCTCTCCCACTGCTCCTCCCGTATGGGCAGGTAGTAGTTCCGCTGCACCGTCCGGCCGTTCTCCAGAACATAGGTGATCCGCATCCAGAGGAGATTGTCTCTGTACTTATCGCTGTGGGCGCGAATCGAGTCCTTATCCTCCAGAATGGCCCTCTGGAGGGCGATAACCGCCTCCTTCCGCGCCAGGGCGTCCCCCTCTCCGGCGGAGAACTCCACCTCACCGTAGACCATGGCGGCGTGGAGCTCCTCCGGATCCGGCGTCCAGCTAGAGATGCCCATGGGGTCCAGCGTCAGGAGTCCGCAGAACGCCGCCGCCGCCAGACACACCGCCGCCCCGCCCTTGGCGCTCCCCCGGAAGACCCGGAGGGATTTCTCCAGCAGCATGGAGGCGGCGTAGTACCCCACCAGGCCCGTCAACGCCATGCAGACGGCCAGGGGGACCGGGTCGGTGTAGAAGCCCCGCTGAAAGAAGCTCTCCCAGACCAGGAAATAGAGCAGAGGTCCCAGGCCCAGGGCCCCGGCGGCGGACGCCGCCGCCCGGAACAGGGGCCTGAGCCACCGGAAGGCCACCACGTCCCCGGCCCGCTCGCTCTGCCGGCGGCAGCAGAGGACCCAGGACAGTGCCAGCAGTGCAAGGCCGGTCAGGCCGTAGAGAACCACCGTGTCGAAGCCGTCCAGATAGTACAGCTTCTCCCCCGCGGCGCCGAAATAGGACCGGCACTCCAGGCGCTGGAGGAGGTAGGTGAAGGGGCTGAGGAATTCCAGCAGGAAATCGCCGCTCCCCTCAGAGACGCCGAAGAGCAGGCCGCTGGACACCCAGCGGATCAGGATCTCCGCAGCCACGGCGAAGAAGTTCACCACGATATACAGGGCCGGCAGGGCCAGCCGGTGGCCGGCACACATGGCGCACAGGGTGGCGATACCAAAGAAAATCAGGCTGAGAAACACGATTGAGGCGGCGGTGACGCACACCGCCATAAAGTCCATAAAGCCCCAAACCAGGGCGATCAGGCACACCAGCACGCCCGTGACCGCGCAGGGGATGAGCAGCATGGACAGCCCCGAGAAGGTCCCGGTGACAAAGAGGGAGGTGCGGTCGATGGGCAGGGCGTGCATCAGCCCCACGGACCGGGGGGAGAACAGATACCCCCACACCGCCATCGCCGCCAGGATGGCGTAAAAGAAGGCGATGACGGGCACTACCTCCTCCGTCACGGCGTAGAGGATAGAGGCAAACTCGGCAGCGGTGGCGGCGGTGATGGGGCCGGCGGCGGAGTACTGCTTCTGCAGGGACAGCAGGCCCAGCAGCAGGTACAGCGGCGGCAGACAGCCCAGCAGAGCCGCCGTGCCCCACAGGGGCCAGTACCGGGTCAGATTTTTCCGGAAGAGGGTCCGGTTAAAGAATGATCTCTTTGACTGCATATTGCTCACCTCCCAGCTCATAGATAAAGATCTCCTCCAGGGACAGGGGCAGGGCCTCCAGCATCAGGGGCTGGAACTGCTCCAGCCGCCCGGTGACGGCCCCGGCGGAGCCCCGGACGATATAGGTGTACACCCGGCCCACGCGGGAGGTGTGGAGCACCTCCAGGGGGGCGGAGAGCACCGGGGCCTCCCCGGCCCGCCACACCGCCTGGAGCTTGACAATGTTCTCCTGGAGGTCCGCCAGACTCCGCTCGATGAGGATCCGGCCCTTGCTCATGATGCCCACATGGTCGCACACGTCCTCCAGCTCCCGCAGGTTGTGGGAGCTCACCAGCACGGTGGTGCCGTGCTCGGAGACATCCGACATCATCAGGCTCCAGACCTGCCGTCGCATGACGGGGTCCAGGCCGTCCACCGGCTCGTCGAGGATGAGGTACCTGGGCCGGCAGCACATGGTCAGCCAGAAGGCCGCCTGCTTCTGCATCCCCTTGCTCATGCGGCGGATGGGGGCCTTCTCCGAGACGGCGAAGACGTCCTTGAACTTCTCGTAGCGGGCCGTGTCGAAGGTGGGGTAGAAGCCCTGGTAGAACTTCATCATATCCCGGATGGTGGCGGAGGGGAAGTAGTACCAGTCGTCGGGGATGGCGGCGATGAGGGCCTTTTTCTCCGGGTTCTCATACACCGGCTCCCCCTCCACCAGCACCTGTCCGCTGTCGGGGCGGAAAATCCCCGTGAGGTGGCGGATGAGGGTGGATTTCCCCGCGCCGTTGGGCCCCACCAGGCCGTAGACCCCGCCGTCAGGCACGGTGACGCAGGTTTTATCCAGGGCGGTGAAGCCGTCGAAGGTCTTTGTCAAATCCTTTACTTCAATCATTGTCCGCCCCCCTCTCCCATAAGCGCTGTGAGCTCCGCGTCCGTGACCTGGAGAAAGCGCAGCTCCACAATGATCTCCCGCAGGCGGTCTATGAGCAGCGATTTTCGTTCCAGCGCGTCCGCCTGGTCCGGCGCGGCGGCGAAGCTGCCCTTCCCGGCCACGGAGTAGATGAAGCCCTCCCGCTCCAGCTCGGCGTAGGCCCGCTGGATGGTGTTTGGGTTGATGGCCAGATCGATGGCCAGGGCGCGGACGCTGGGCAGCTTCTCGTCGGGCTCCAGAGCGCCGGTGACGATCAGGCGGCGCAGTCCGTCCTTGATCTGGCCGTAGATGGGCTGGCTGTCCCGGTAGTTGAGACTGAGCAAGACGGTCCCCCCTGTCTGTAGTGAGTGTATGGTTTCCTCTAGTACAGCTGATGATAACAGGACGGGGGATTTTTCACAAGGGAGAAAGATGTAAGAAATGTTTAAGATTTGGTTAAACGCTCTTGACAGGGGAAAAAATCCATATTATGATAGCATTGGGTAAAAGAAAGGAGGATGCGGACATGCCAGCAGAATCCGAGATGAAGAAAATCGAGCTCGCAACTCTGTATGAACTCCGCCTGACCTTTTCGGAGAGTGAAAAGGCCGAGTATACCAAGGAGGAAATTCTGCAGCTCCTGGACCAGATTGCCATTGTAAAGAAGTAGGATGCACCATAAATCTGTCCCCGCTGCCTCTTATGAGACGGCGGGGTATTTTATGAGGAGGACAAGCCCTATGAAACTGATGATCGCCTCGGACCTCCACGGGTCCGCCTATTACGCCGGGAAGCTGCTGGACCGCTTTCACGAGGAGAAGCCGGACAAGCTGCTCCTGCTGGGGGACCTGCTCTACCACGGCCCCCGCAACGCCCTGCCGAAGGACTACGACTGCATGGCGGCGGCGGAGAAGCTCAATTCCATCAAGGACTCCATTCTCGCCGTCCGGGGCAACTGCGACTGCGAGGTGGACCAGATGGTGCTGGAATTCCCGATTCTGGCGGACTACGCCCTGCTGGAGGCCGGCGGCCTCACCCTCTTCGCCACCCACGGCCATGTGTGGAACGAGGAGAACCTGCCCCCCATGGCGGCGGGGACCGTGCTCCTCAACGGCCACTTCCACGTCCCTGTCTGCCGGGAGCACGAGGGATATCTCTACCTGAACCCCGGCTCCGCCTCCATTCCCAAGGAGGACAGCGTGGGCAGCTATCTGGTGCTGGAGGACCGGACCTTCACCTGGAAGGACATGGAGGGCGCGGCCTATCGGAGCCACACGGTCCGGTGAACATCCTTGTCACCGGCGGCTCCGCCAGCGGCAAGAGCTCCCTGGCGGAAAATCTGGCCCTGGCCGGTCCGCCCCCCTGGACCTATCTGGCTACCATGCGCCCCTGGGGGGCGGAGGCCCAGGCCCGGATCGACCGCCACCGGGAAATGCGCCGGGGCAGGGGCTTTGAGACTCTGGAGTGCTACGGCTCCGTGGGCGCGCTGGAGGTCCCGGCGGGTGGG
>JAIEIQ010000199.1 GCA_029065305.1 Oscillospiraceae bacterium | reverse complement strand
CACCGGCGGCATCCACCTGGACGGCTACTGCGACACCATCGACGCCCTCTCCTCCCACGCCCCCCGGGAGAAGAAGCTGCAAATCCTCAAGGACTCCAACGCCGGGGCCTTCGCGGTTATCTGGTGCTGTGTCTGGTTCGTCCTCTATTTCGGCCTGCTCACGGAGCTGCGCAGTACCGGAGCCGCTGCCGCCGGCTTTCTTCTCAGCCGCGCCTTCAGCGCCCTGGCGGTCGCCCGCCTGCCCTCCGCCCGGGCGGGGATGGGAGCCTCCCTGAAATCCGGGAGCCGCTATCCCCTCTGGGTCTTTCTGGTGTATTTGTTGATTTTTCTCGCCGTCTCCTGGCTGACAGGGGCCCTTCTGCCCGGCTGTGCGGCCATGTTTTCCACAATTCTATTCTATTTTGTGTATAAGTCCATGGCGCTGCGGGAATTTGGCGGCTTCACCGGCGATTTGGCGGGCTGGTTTCTACAGGTCTGTGAGCTGGTGATCCTGGCCTCCCTGGTCCTGACAGAAAAGGCGGCGGTCCTATGCCTTTGAAAATTCTGTTTATCCGCCACGGCCAGACCCAGGGCAACCTGGAGCGCCGCTACATCGGCTCCACAGATCAGCCCCTCTGTCCCGATGGCCGGGAGGCTCTGGCCGGCCGTCAGCTGCCTCCGGTCAATCAAATCTATACCTCCCCCCTCCTCCGCTGCCGGGAGACGGCCTCTCTTCTTTTTCCGTCTCAGCCCTTCGAGGTTGTGGAGGATTTCCGGGAGTGCGATTTCGGTGCTTTCGAGAACCATACCTACGAGGAGCTGAAGGATGACCCGGCCTACCAGCTCTGGCTGAATACGGCTGGCGAAACACCTCCCCCCGGCGGCGAGAGCAAAGCCGCCCAAAAAACCCGTACCCTGGATGCCTTTCACTCTGTCGTCTCCCGGCACAGCGCCGGAACCATCGCCCTGGTGGTCCACGGCGGCACCATCATGACCATTCTGGAGTCCCTGGAGCCCGCCCATGAGTTCTACCGCTGGCAGGCGAAAAACGGCTGCGGCTGGCTCTGCGTCTGGGACGGAGGGAGCCTGACCGTAATATCCAGCTATTAAAAAAGAAGGGCAGTACAGTTTTACCTGTACTGCCCTTCCTGTTTCCTATATCCGATTGACCACCGGAATGACCATAGGACTGCGCTTGGTGTGCTTGAAGAGATACCCGCTGACAGCGGACTTGACGGCGCTTCTCAGCTCGCCCAAATCCTTGGCGTTCTTCTCCACCACTGTCTCCGCAGTCTTCCCGGCCACCTCCCGGAGCTCCCGCATCATATCCTCGGACTCCTTCACATAGATAAAGCCCCTGGTGATAATCTCCGGCTCGCTGATCAGGTGCCCGTTCTGAATATTGAGAATGATCACCACCATGCCGTCCTCGGCCAGAATCTTCCGGTCCCGGAGCACCACGGCCCCCACGTCGCCCACGCCGCTGCCGTCCACGAACACGGAGCCGGAGGGCGCGGGATTCTCAGCGATTTTGATCGTCTTGGTGGTCAGCTCAATCACGCTGCCGATGTCGGGCAGGACCATGTTTTTCTGGTCCATCCCCATCTCCATAGCCAGCGCCATATGGCGGCGCAGCATTTTCTGTTCCCCGTGAAGCGGCACGAAGAATTTGGGTCTGGTCAGCGCGTGAATGATTTTCAGCTCCTCCTGGCAGGCGTGCCCGGATACATGGAGGGCGTCGGACTTGTCGTAGACCACATCCACGTCCTTCCGGAACAGCTCGTTGATCACCTTGCCAATCGTCTTCTCATTCCCGGGGATAGCGCTGGCGGAGACGATCACCCGGTCCCCGGGCCCCACGTCAATCTGCCGGTGCTGGGAGAAGGCCATCCGGTACAGGGCGCTCATCTCCTCCCCCTGGCTCCCGGTGGTCACCAGCACCTGCTTGTCCAGGGGCATGGATTTGATCTTGTTGATGTCCACCACCGTGTTCTTGGGCAGCTTCATGTACCCCAGCTCCGTGGACACCCGCATGATATTCTCCATGCTCCGCCCGGTCACAGCCACCTTCCGCCCACAGGCGGCGGCGGCGTCAATGACCTGCTGAATCCGGTGTACGTTGGAGGCGAAGGTGGTGACAATGATCCGCTGCCTGCACCCGTTGAAGAGCCGGTCAAAGGTCTTGCCCACGATGGACTCGCTCATGGTGTACCCGGGCCTCTCCACATTGGTGGAGTCCGCCAGCAGGGCCAGCACGCCCTCCTTCCCCAGCTCGCCGAAGCGCCCCAGGTCGATCACGTCCCCGTCGATAGGCGTGGAGTCAATCTTGAAGTCCCCGGTGTGGATGATCACGCCCATGCTGGTGTGGATGGCGAAGGCCACGGAGTCAGCGATGGAGTGGTTCACATGGATGAACTCCACATAGAACTTCCCGGCCCGGATCATCTCCCCGGCCTCCACAGTAATCAGCTTGGTCTGCTTGAGCAGGCCGTGCTCCTCCAGCTTGAGCTTGATCAGCCCGGCTGTAAATCTGGTGCAGTAAATGGGCATGTTCACCTGCCGGAGCACATAGGGGATGGAGCCGATATGGTCCTCGTGCCCGTGGGTGATGAAGAGCCCCCGGATCCGCCCCTTGTTTTTCACCAGATAGGACACGTCGGGGATCACCAGATCGATCCCGTACATGTTCCCGTCCGGGAAGCCCATGCCGCAGTCGACGACGATCATCTCGCCGCCGTGCTCATAGACCGTCATGTTCTTTCCGATCTCATTGAGACCGCCGAGAGGGATAATTTTCATTTTTTCTGCCAAAACAGGTCACTCCTTTTTGTCGAAAACAGTCAAAATCCGGCTGTAAAAAGCGCAACGCAATAAGACGGGAGAGAGCCTCTCAAATTTCCGCGCCCCGCTTCGCGCGGAGGAGAGAGGCTGACGCCCGCTATGTAGATCTGATTCTGTTTTCAGAATTATTTCATCACGGGACACGCCGCAGCTGCCCGGGAAAAACCAGTCAAACGGCGGAGCCCACCGCCGGGTCCGCACATATACCGCATTAGTATAC
>JAIEIQ010000198.1 GCA_029065305.1 Oscillospiraceae bacterium | reverse complement strand
GCCATCAAGGGGGCCGTCAGCGCCCACGATCTGAAGGAGCTCAAGTGCCAGATCGAGCTGAGCAACACCTACCACCTCCACCTGCGTCCGGGGGACGATGTGGTCCGGGCGCTGGGGGGGCTCCACAAAATGATGGATTGGGACGGGCCTATTCTTACGGATTCCGGCGGATTTCAGGTCTTTTCCCTCTCCGGACTGCGGAAGATCACCGAGGAGGGCGTCACCTTCGCCTCCCACATCGACGGGCGGCGGATCTTCATGGGCCCCGAGGAGTCCATGCGGATCCAGGCCAACCTGGGCAGCGATATCGCCATGGCCTTTGATGAGTGTGTGGAGAACCCCGCGCCCTACAAATATGTGAAGCAGTCCTGTGAGCGGACCATCCGGTGGCTCAGGCGCTGCAAGGCCGAGCACGACCGGCTTCGCGCCCTGCCCGACTGCCTGAACCCCGGACAGATGCTCTTCGGCATCAACCAGGGGGGCACCTACGAGGATCTGCGGGTCTGGAGTATGCGGGAGAGCGCCAAGGTGGACTGCGACGGTTACGGCATCGGAGGTCTTGCGGTGGGGGAGGAGACGGAGGTCATGTACCGCATCCTGGACGTGACGCTCCCCCACGCCCCGGCGGACAAGCCCCGGTATCTCATGGGCGTGGGCACGCCGTCCAATATTATTGAGGGCGTCTGGCGGGGGATCGACTTCTTCGACTGCGTCATGCCCGCCCGGAACGCCCGCCACGGGAAGCTCTTCACCTGGAGCGGAAGCCTGAACATCAAAAACGAGAAGTACAAGCTGGACGAGAGGCCCATCGACCCGGAGTGCGGGTGCCCAGTGTGCCGGAGCTTCTCCCGGGCCTACCTGCGCCACCTCTTCAAGGCGGAGGAGATGCTGGCTATGCGTCTGGCGGTGATGCACAACCTCTGGTTTTACAACACCCTCATGGAGCGCATCCGGGATGCCCTGGACGCCGGAGAATACGGCGCCTTCCGGGAGGAGTACAGCCGCCGGCTGGGAGAGAAAATTTAGGACTTGCAAAACCTGTCCGATTTCTGTATAATAGGCATAATCTGTTTTTCAAAGGAGACACTGCCATGCCTATTGACGCCTATACCCTGATCATGCTTGTCGCGATGATCGCGCTGGTCTACTTTATGATGATCCGCCCGGAGAACAAGCGCAAGAAGGAAGCCGAAGCCATGCGCAACAGCCTCAAGAAGGGCGACCAGATCACCACCATCGGCGGCATCGTCGGCAAGATTGTGATGGTGGGCGAGGAGACTATTGTCATCGAGACCAGCGACGACCGGGTGCGGATGGAGCTGAAAAAGTGGTCCATCTCCAGCAACGACAGCAATCCCCCCGCCGGCAAGAAGGGGAAAAAGGCCGAGGAGGAGAAGCCCGCCATCGAGGAGGGCTCCGACAACGAGAGCAAGTAATCCCAGCCCCTGAGGGCGCATAACAGGACCTCCCGCGCAATATACTGGAGTGACCAGTATCAATGTGCGGGAGGTTTTGTTTATGCCCAATATCTCAAAGCCGGCCATATCCCTGCCCAAGGGGATCGTGAGAGACAGCCTCATCGGAGGGGCCATCGCCCTGGGGGCCTACATACTGCTCCAGTTTTTCTGCGCCCTGCTGATTGACAGGGAGCTGCTGGGACTGGAGAAGCTTTATCCCATGGTGTGCGTCGCCGCCGCCGTGTCCGCCTTTTTGGGGTGCGGGTACAGCGTGCTGCGGCGGAAGGAGGCGGCGATCCTCTCCGTGTCGGCGGTGGTGGCGGTATTTCTGGCGGTGACGCTGGCGGCGGCTTTCCTCACGGCGGAAACCGTAGCCGTGGAAAACGGACTGACCGGCGTGGGACTGTCCATGGCGGCGGGGGGGCTGACCGCCGCGCTGGCCGGATCCGCCCGCCCCAAGGGCAAGCGGCAGAGGAAGCGCCGCCGCTGAGGACCGCTGTCCAACGCGGTTTTGTCAAGGGGCAAAATGACCAAAAAGAAAAAAATCTGCCGTTTCCGGCACCGTCCGGGTGAAACAGGGTGATTACAAAACGTAATCGCCCTGTTTTCCCATATGTGGTAGTTTTCCGCCTCTTCGGCCACAAAATATCCGCAGCTTGCAGAAAAAAATAGGCCGGTCCGGTCGGGTTACATAATATGGTATACATAAGTTTTTGTCATAAGTGACAAAAACTATCAATTTTCAAAAATCCGCCTTGCGCAACCGCCGGTTTTGCACTATATTGATAGAAACATGTTTCCTCCCTCCGGCGGCGTGAAGCCGGGCCGCTTCTAATCCTTGTCCACCGCGCATATGCTGGTGGGGAGGTGATGGTGAAATGGGAGGAAGGCCGGTCCTGGGGACGATCCGGCTGACGGGCTTTGACCCGTCCTGGCTGCGGTCGGTGCTGCTGGCGGCGATCTTTCTGGCGGGGGCCTTAGCGGGCCACATATATGCTGGGCGCTGCGACACGCAGGCGCTGTCCGCCTACCTGCGGGACTACTGCGCGGTGTACGACAGTGTGGGCGTGGCCGTTTCCCTGTCCAGCTGCGCGATGCTGTACTTCGGCTATGTAACGGCGGCGTTTCTGCTGGGCTTCGCCTCCATCGGGGCGGCGCTGATTCCGGCGCTGTCCGGTGTGTTCGGCTTTGTGACCATGTATACTGTCTCCTGCTTCGCCCGGGCCTACGGGCGGTCCGGCGTGCTGCTGGCCCTGGCGGTGCTGGCGGCGCGGCTGGTGTTCTGCCTGCCCTGCTTTCTGGCGGTAGCGGGGGAGGCGTGGGGGCTGTCTATGGAGCTGTTCCTCCTGGCCTTCGGCAGGGGGAAGCGCTCCGCGCCTGTGCTCTATGGGAGCCGGTATTTTCTGCTGTTTGTGCTGTGTGTGGCGGTTCTGGCGGCGGGGGTGTGCTGTGAGCGGTTTTTGACGCCGGTGCTCTTCCGCATGGCCCTGGGAACTGTTTTGTAAGCTTATTTGGAAGGAGGGAGTGCCCCGTGGCGGATCTGATCGACGAATACGCGGTCTATCTGGAGCGGGAGCGGCACGCCTCCGCCAATACGGTGTGCTCCTACGTCCGGGACGTGCGGCAGTTTGACGGCTACCTGCGCGCCGGAGGGGAGGGGGCGGCGCTGTCCGCCTGCACGGCGGAGCACGTCCGGCAGTACATGGCCCACATGGCCGGGCGGGGAAAATCCCCCGCCAGCGTGGCCAGGAGCGTAGCCTCCCTGAAGTCCTTTTACAGCTACCTCATGGGCCGGGGGCTGATAGAGCTCAACCCGGCCAAGAGCGTGGCACCGGTGCGCACGGAGCGGAAGCTGCCCCAGATCCTCACCGGCAAGGAGGTGGAGCGCCTTTTGGAGCAGCCCCAGTGCGTGGACCCCAAGGGGTGCCGGGACCACGCCATGCTGGAGCTGCTGTACGCCACAGGCATCCGGGTCAGCGAGC
>JAIEIQ010000197.1 GCA_029065305.1 Oscillospiraceae bacterium | reverse complement strand
CCACATGACCGTCTACGACAACATCGCCTACGGCCTGCGGCTGCGGAAGTTCCCCAAGAAGGTCATCGACCAGAAGGTCCGGGAGGCCGCGGCCATTCTGGACATCACGGAGCTCTTGAAGCGCCGGCCCAAGGCCCTCTCCGGCGGACAGTGCCAGCGGGTAGCCATTGGACGGGCTATCGTCCGGGAGCCCCAGGTGTTTTTGATGGATGAGCCCCTCTCCAACCTGGACGCCAAGCTGCGCAACCAGATGCGCTCGGAGATCATCAAGATCCGTAAGCGGGTCAACACCACCTTCATTTACGTCACCCACGACCAGACCGAGGCCATGACCCTGGGGGACCGGATCGTCATCATGCGGGACGGCTATGTCCAGCAGGTGGGGACTCCCCAGGAGGTGTTCCACCACCCGGCCAACCTCTTTGTGGCGGGGTTCATCGGGATGCCCCAGATGAACTTTTTCGACGCCCAGCTTCTGCTGGAGGACGGGCGGTACTATGTGGAGCTGCCGGGGCTGCGGGTGGAGCTGTCGGAGGAGAAGCAGCGCCGCCTGCGGGAAAACGGCGTTCCGGCCCAAGCGGTATCCCTGGGCGTCCGGCCCGAGCACATCTCCCTGACGGAGGGCCCGGGCGTCGCGGCGGAGGTGGATGTGTCGGAGATGATGGGCAGCTCGGTCCACATCCACGTGGAGGCCTGCGAAACGGATGTGGTGATTGTGGTGCCGGTGTCCGAGGAGGATTTGGAGGGCGGCGGGGAGCTGTTCGCCAGCGGAACCGGGATCCGCTTTACCTTCCGGGGCAGCGGGGCCCACGTCTTTGACAAGGAGACGGGCCGGAACCTGGAGGGGCCGGCGGAGCCCCGGCCTCCGGAGGCGGAGGCGCCCGCAGAGCCCCCTGCGGAGGAGCCCGCCGTCCCGGATGGAGAGGGCGGGGAGGAGATCCCCGCCGGTGTGGAGGAGCCCCTGGGGGATCCCTTCGCAGAAGTCGAGCGGTAAACAGTCAAAAAGGGCTCGCGGCATGATTGCCGCGAGCCCTTTTGTTTACAGCTTCAAGAGAGAACTGTCCCAACAATTACTTGTTGATCATGGAGGCAATCTCCTCCGCGAAGTTCTCCTGCTTCTTCTCAATGCCCTCGCCCTTCTCAAAGCGGACGGCGTCCTTAAAGGCGACTGTTCCGCCCAGCTCCTTGGCGGCGGAGGCCACATAGCCGCCCACAGAGCCCTCAAACACGTCGCTGCGGACAAACTCCTGCTGGAGCAGGCAGTTCTCGGCGTAGAACTTGTTGAGCTTGCCGGCCACGATCTTCTCCTTCACCTGGGCGGGCTTGGAGGCCATCTTGGGGTCGTTGTCCATCTGGGCCAGCATGATCTTCCTCTCCTCGGCCAGCACGTCGTCCGTGACCTGGGCCTTGTCCCAGAAGCGGGGATTCATGGAGGTGATCTGCATGGCCACGTCGCGGCCGATAGCGGTCACGTCAATGTTTCCGGAGACCTCCAGATTCACCAGCACGGCGATCTTGCCGCCGGCGTGGACGTAGGGCACGGACACGCCATCGGTGAAGAAGGCGAAGCGGCGGACCTTGATGTTCTCGCCGATGACCAGGACCATCTCCTGCTGCTGCTGGAGCACACTCAGGTCGGTGCCGTTGTACTTGCACTCCATCAGCGCGTCCAGATCGGCGGGCTTGTTGGCGGCCACGGTGGCGGCAACGCCCTTGACGAAGTCCACAAACTTCTCATTTTTGCCCACGAAGTCTGTCTCGGCGTTGACCTCGACCACAACGCCCATGCCGTCGATGACGGCGGCGTAGGCCATACCCTCGGCGGCGATGCGGTCGCCCTTCTTCACGGAAGCGGCCAGGCCCTTCTCCCGCAGGTACTCAATCGCCTTGTCCATGTCGCCGTCGGAAGCGGCCAGGGCCTTCTTGCAGTCCATCATGCCCACGCCGGTTCTCTCCCGCAGGTTCTTTACGTCAGCAGCTGTAAAAGCCATAATTTGTACTCCTCCAAAAATTTATTGTTCCTCTATTATTATTCCAGCAACGGGAAAGGGGGGCGGTGACAGTCCCCGCCCCCGATGGTTCTCTTTTACTCCGCCGCGGGAGCCTCCTCCGGGGCGGCATCCTCCATCTGCTCACCCTGACGGCCCTCGGTCACGGCGTTGGCCATGATGGAGGCGATGAGCTTGATGGCGCGGATGGCGTCGTCGTTGCCGGGGATGGGGTAGTCAATCTCGTCGGGGTCGCAGTTGGTATCGGCAATGGCGACCACGGGAATGCCCAGCTTGTGGGCCTCGGCAATAGCGTTGCGCTCCTTGCGGGTGTCCACGATGAACAGAGCGCCGGGCAGACGCTTCATCTCCTTCACGCCGCCCAGATACTTCTCCAGCTTGGCAATCTCGCCCATGTGCTTGATGACTTCCTTCTTGGGCAGCATATCAAAGGTGCCGTCCTCCTGCATCCGCTTGAGCTGGGTGAGGCGGTCCACACGGGTGCGCATGGTCTTGAAGTTGGTCATCATGCCGCCCAGCCAGCGGGCGTTGACAAAGTACATGCCGCAGCGCTGCGCCTCGGTCTTGATGGCGTCCTGGGCTTGCTTCTTGGTGCCCACGAACAGCAGGGACTGGCCGTTCTCGCTGAGCTGGCGGACGAAGCTGTAGGCCTCTTCCAGCTTCTTGACGGTCTTCTGCAGGTCGATGATATAGATGCCGTTGCGCTCGGTGTAGATATAGGGAGCCATCTTGGGGTTCCAGCGGCGGGTCTGATGTCCGAAGTGGACGCCGGCTTCCAGCAGCTGCTTCATGGATACAACGCTTGCCATAGTTACATATTCCTCCAAAAAATTTAGTTGTTACCCTCCAATCCCCTCCTCTGCCGGGCCAACCGTTCTGGAACGGCACCGACCGGACATCCGGGACTGTGCGTAATTGCTGAAATATAATATCACAATGATTTGGAAAAAGCAAGAATTATTTTTTCAGACCGCCCTCCGGATCCCTATGGAGCTCCGTCAGCGGCAGCTGGGGATCCGTGTGATATATGACGCCCCCCTGGCAGTAGACCGACTGGATGCCAGCCTCCGCCAGCCTGTCCAGCTCCTCCGTCCGAAGCTCGTCGGCCACATAGACCGGCAGCATCGCCAGCAGGATCTCCCCGCAGCCCCAGTCTGTCCCATAACAGGTCAGGCTGGGGACCGCGCTCCTGCACAGGCCATCGGCCGGATCCAGATACCAGGTCCGCATCCCGCCGTCCTCCAGCTGGTAGAACCGCCAGCTGTCCAGCTCGCTGACCGGGAAGTTTCGCAGGGACACCGCGCTCTGCGGCCCCTGATACGCTATCTCGGCGGCGGTGTATACCGTCTGCCCCTGGCGGTCATAGAGCAGGAGGGTATACGCCTCGCTGTCCATGTTCCGGACAAAGCCGTCATAGCTGCTGAGGACTCCCCGGCCATACCCGGCAAATTCCAGCTCTTGGGCCAGGTAGTCGGCGACGAAGGCGTTGCGCATCCAGGCGAAGTCGATGAAGGCGTCAACCTCCTCCCGCCGGGCCCAGGCCAGGTACTCCTCCGACACGCGCAGGCACACCCGTCCCTCCCCCAGCAGCTCCAGCTGAATGGAGTCCGGGTCGTTGGCAAAGTCCGCGATGGTCTGAAACTCCCGGCGGATCTCCTCGTTGAGGCGAGGGTCGAAGTCCGCCAGCTCCCGGTCCTCCTGGCAGAAGAACACACCCTCATACCGCTCATAGATCGGCCCCAGGTACAGCGCCCGGCTCCCGCTCTCCTCCATTTCCCACAGGGCCCTGTAGAGGGCGGGCTCCACCTCCAGCTCTGTGTTGGGCTGGCTGTTGATGGCCCGTAGGCTGGTCACATCCCCAAAGGTCTCCCGCGTTTGGAACATCTGGTATGCCTTCCGGCACAGCTGGGTGTAGCACTCCGTCACAGCCCGCCGCTCCTCCCTGGGGGACAGACCTTCGGCCCCCAGGCGGTAGAGGAAGGTGAACTCCCCGCCGCAGGTGGCGCCCTCCTCCACCCCCGCCTCCACGGTGATCCACTCACTCTGGGGGGTGAAGAGCTGGGTCACGGCGTAGGCCACCAGTCCCAGCCCCATCGCCAGCAGCAGGCCCGCCGCAAGCAGCCGCCGTCCGCCGCGCTCCCCGCGGAGCTCGACGTGCTCCACGGGCGCGGGGCCGCTCTGCTTTTTCCTGGAGGTCCGTCCCAACTCAGGCCACCACCCGCCAGAGCAGCAGCAGGAACACCGCCAGAATCCCCCCCCGCCGGGCACGCCCGGCCATGGTCCCCCTCCTGCACGCTCTGTAGGTTCG
>JAIEIQ010000196.1 GCA_029065305.1 Oscillospiraceae bacterium | reverse complement strand
GATAGATATACTCTCCGTCAACCGTCTGGGTGGGCGGGGTGAACTGAATGGTGGTGATGGTACAGCTCAGGCGGCTGTCAACGGACTCCAGAACGGCGCGGACAACGCCGGAGATATACTGCTGGGCGGCGGCCGCATCCTGATAGGCGGCGGGAGCCTTCTGGCCGTCCCGGAGCTTCACCTCCAGGTAGCCCTCCCCGATGGCGGCGGTCACAACCAGATCGGACTCGCCGCCTGCGCCGCGCTCATTGTCGCATGAATAGCTGCCGTCGTCATTGAGGACAAGCTGATGTCCCTTGGCGGGAATGGCCTCGGTCCGGGTGCTGCCGCAGCCGGAACAGGTGTAGGTCCGCAGGCCGGAGCTGGTGCAGGAGGCCGCTGTGGTGATAACACCGCTGTTCCAGGCGTGGGTATGGGGGCCACCGCCGTCATCGCCCCCGTCACCGTCGCCGGGGCCGGGATCAGGATTGGGCTCCGGGATATTGCTGTTGTAGTGGATGGTCATCTTTGCCAGGGCGGTATTGCTGTCGCCCAGCTTCGATACGCTCTGCCACTGGGCCTCACTGCCGCCAAAGTATATGTCCGTAACGCCGCAGCTCGCAAAGGCGCCAAACCCGATCTCTGTTACGCTGTCCGGGATCGTGACCGACTTCAGACGGGTACAGGAAGCAAACGCCTGCACTCCAATGCTCACCGCGCCCTGCGGAATAGCCACGGCGGAGAGTGCCGCGCAGTTTGTGAACATTCCCTCGCCAATACGGTCGATGGAGGAGGGCAGCGTTACCTGCGCCAGACTGCGGCACCGCGAAAACAGATTGTCCCCCATCCGCACCTGCCCGCCGCCGGAGGCAAACACCGCCTGCGTCAGCTCCGGGCAGTCCATAAACACGCCGTTCCCCACGCTGGCAACGCTGGCCGGGAGGCTTATGGACGGCAGCTTTTCGCAGCCGCGGAAGGCGTTGTCGCCGATGGTCTCCACGCCCCCGGCGATTGTCACGGAGATGAGGTTGGAGCAGCTCTGGAAAGCGCCGCCGCCAATCTCCTTCACGCTGGCGGGGATCTCCACGCTGAGCGCCTTGCTGCCCTGGAACGCGCCGGAGCCAATCTTCGTCACGCCGTTCTCAATGGAAATTTTCAGGATTTTATCCGCGTAGGCGCTCCACGGCTGGTTGGAGGAGAAATCCGGCATCGCTCCGCTGCCGGAGATGGTGAGCGTGCCCGCCTTTGTCAGCGTCCAGGCGAGCCCTCCGTCGAGCGTGCCGGAGCCGTCCAGGCCTCCGCCGGAGGGATCGTCCGGCGGGGTGTAGTTTTCCGGGTAGCGGGTGATATAGCTGACGGCGTTCTCAACCTCGGCCTTGCTCAGCGAACGCTCCCAGTGGACCTTCCCGGTGTAGTCTCCGTTCTCATGGTAGTTGCCCTCCGCGATCACCACACCGGCGTCTGTCACCTGGAGCACAATTACGGTATGGGCCCCGCCGTTTACCCGCAGGATGTCCCCGGCCTTCACATCCGAGAGCCCGAACTGGCCGGTTGAGAGCATTCTCGCGGGCAGAGCGCCGAAAGCCGCGTCACTGAGCTCGTAGGCGAAGGCGACACAGCCCGCGCCGGTGGGCGCGATTCCGTCCTGGTTTCCGCCCTTCCAAGTATAGGTGTGCGTCTCGTTGGTCCAGGGCGCGCCCTCCTTATACTTCTCCTGCGACTTCAGAGCGATCATGGACTGATAGACCTGCTGGGGCGAGGGGATGTCCACCCCCTCGCGGGTGTCCGCAGTCTCTGCCGCGAGAGCACGCGCCTGGGGCGGAACCGTCTGCCAAGCGTAGGCGTTCGGCATGGCGGCTGCGCATAGGCACAGCGCCAAAACAGTTGAAAGCAGTCGTCGTTTCAAAATGTCAGCCTCCTTTTCGGTTCTTCCCTTGAGTCTATTTCGGGGCAGGGCATTCTATGGCTCAAACTGTCCATAAATTTGCTGTGTGAGTATACCATCCGCCGGTTTCTTTGTCAACCCGGCCCCAGGTGGACGGCGTGTCCAACATAAGGCTCTTTTCCCAAAAAAATCATCCGGCCGTTTGGGATACACAGCCGGAGGCGCTATTT
>JAIEIQ010000195.1 GCA_029065305.1 Oscillospiraceae bacterium | reverse complement strand
CCCAGGACCTCCCCGGCCCGGACGGTCAGGGACAGGGGGCCCAGGGCGGGGGCGGCACGGCGGGCGTACCGCTTCTCCGCCTCCGTCAGGACACAGAGCGGTTCCGGATTAGAAGCCGTAGGTGAAGTAGAGCTCATACATAATGTCATTGAGATCGTCCTCCAGCTGATCGCCAATGTCCATAAAGAGCTCCTCCAGCTCCTCCATGTCGTAACCGGTGATGTCCACCTTCTTGCCGGAGGGCTTCTTCACGGTGCTCTTCTGGGTGGCGTTGACGGTGATGTCCAGGCGGCTGAACATGCCGCCGCTGAGCTCATACTCGTCGCCCCGGATGGTGATGATGTGGTCCGTGCTGCCGGACTTGCCCTCCTTCACCTCCAGATCCACGGAGATGGAGGTGTCCGGGACGTTGAGCTCATAGGTGCCGTAGAAGAGGCCCAGGGGGGACCGCTTCCCGGTATCCACGTCCAGCTCATAGGTAAAGGTCTCGTAGCCGTCGGAGATGGTGATCTCCCCCTCCACCTGCTTCCCCTCGCTGGAGAACTCCCCGGTGAAGGTGGTGCTGTAGCCGTCGGTAAAGGAGAATTCTCCCCGGCTGCTCTTGGCGTCGCCCCGGAGGGAGGCGGTGAGATAGGTGCTGTAGCCGTCGCCGAACTCCAGCTTGCCGTCAAATTCCTTGCCGGAGCGCTCATAGCTGGCCTTGCCGTAGCGCAGCTCGCCGTGGTTGATCTCGATCTTGCCGTCCACGTCGCCGCCCTTCCTGGTATACTCGTGCTCCACGGTGATGACATTGCCGTAGCCGCTCTCCGTGTAAAAGACCTCCTCGATGCCCTTGCTCTCGGTGCCGGAGCATTCGTAGCCCAGGATCACCATGCCGCCGGCCTTGATCTCAATGCGGCGGACCTGCCTGCCCTCGGTGGCAAGGGTCCAGGTGAACTTGGCGGACTTGAACTCGCCGGCGATGTCCTCGGCGTTGTCCCGGAGCTCGCCGGCGAAATCCTGGAGCGCATCGTCAATATCCATCGCGTCTGCGCCGTAGCCGTAGCCCATGCCGCCGCTGAGGGCCAGGGAGGTGCCGGTGAGGGACAGGCCGCTCTCCGCAAGGAGCTTGCGCAGAGTCTCGTCCGTCTCGATCTGGTCCGCCAGCTTGAGGAGCATATCCTCAAGGTCGCCGGCCTTGGGCTTGAAGGTGTAGACATTGCCCTTGAAGGAGCCCTTGAGCTGGTCGAACCTGACCTCCCGGCCCCGCTCCAGGGTCAGGTTGTCCTTGGTCACGGCCTGCGAGAGGATGCCGCCGTAGTCCTTGGCCAGGGTGAACCACTCCCCCACAGAGAGCTCCGGCAGGGCCGCGGTCCCCAGATCCACCTTCTCCCCGGTCTGCTCCTCGATGAACTTGGCCAGATCCAGGGTGTAATAGTTGTTATCCACCTGGGGCAGGGCGAAGCCCAACACGCCCTTCTCATAGGTGGCGGCGCCGGAGAGGACCGTGCTGCCCATGAGGTTCAGGGAGCTGTCGGCGAGAACCGTGTCCTTCCTGGCGTCCAGCCGCAGCTGGATGGAGGAGTCCTCCAGATATTCGTCAATCTGGCTGTTGTCCACCGAGGCGGAGACGGTTATGTCGGAGGAGAAGCTCTTGGGCGCGGACGCTGTGCCGCTTTCCAGCGCGGCCTGGATGGGGTCCAGAGCCCGGACGGCTAAAAACTCCGCCTGGATCCGCACAAAGTCCACCGCGGGGGAGGAGAAGAGCTTGGGCAGCAGGAACATCGCCAGGGCGATGACTGCGGCGGCGCACACGGCGGCGAGGATCCCCACCTTGGCGTTGCGGCTCATGGGAGCGCGGGTGCCGCCGCTTTTGGGCATGGAGCCGCCGCAGTTGGGGCAGAAGTCCGCCCCCGCCTCCACCTGCCCGCCGCAGTTGGGGCAGTAGATCACCTCCGCCGGCGCCGCCGGCGAGGCGGGAACCAGCGGGCCGGACGCCCGCGCGGGCTCCTCGGGCAGGGCTGTGCCGCAGTTTCCGCAGAAGCCGGCGTCGTCCGGCAGGGACTGGCCGCAGTTGGGACAAAATTTCATGTTGATTCCCTCCAAATTCATCCGTTCTGTCCGCCGCACACCAGGCGGACCGGTTAAAGCAAGTATATTCTATACGGTCTGGCGATACTTGTCAAATAGGAAATCAATTTGTCGAATTTCGCCGGGACGCTCC
>JAIEIQ010000194.1 GCA_029065305.1 Oscillospiraceae bacterium | reverse complement strand
GCCCCGTCCACCAGCAGGAGCTGTCCCACCCCGATATCCCGGTCCAGGACGCCGCCTCCGCCGCAGAACATGACCTTGGTGATGCCCATGTCGTTGAATTGATCCAGATTCCCGGCGCAGGCGGGACAACCGACCTGGCCGAGGGTCAGCAGCACGTCGGGCTCCTCAGCGAAGCGGTAGATGACAACCGGGTTTTCACCGGGGATGGTCCGCTCCACAACAATCCGCCCTGTCCCCGCCAGCTTATCCACAACCTCCGGGAAAAAGGTAATGATCATCTTGTCGGTGTCAAACCTTCCGCGCCCGAAATCCGCCGGATTCAATTTGGCCGTCGGAGCGTCGTCAAATTCCAGCACCGGAAACTCGTTTTTATGAAGCATGTTTTGCCCTCCTTAGGCATCTATTTGATATTCAGTTCCTCCGAAACCTTGTTGAGGTTGATGGTCAGCATTTTGCTCACGCCCTTCTCCTGCATGGTGACGCCGTAGAGCACATCCGCCTCCTCCATGGTGCCCCGCCGGTGGGTGATGACAATAAACTGGGTCTTGTCGGCGATAGTCCGCATGTACTTGGCGAACCGCACCACATTGGCCTCGTCCAAAGCGGCCTCGATCTCGTCCATCACGCAGAAGGGCGTGGGGTGGACCTTCAAAATAGCGAAGTACAGGGCGATGGCCACAAAGGCCTTCTCCCCGCCGGAGAGGAGTGACAGCGTTTTCAGGGTCTTCCCCGGAGGCTGGACCTTGATCTCAATGCCGCAGCCCAAAATATCCTCCGGGTCCTCCAGCTCCAGGTCCGCCTGTCCCCCACCGAAGAGCTCCTGGAATGTCTCATGGAAGGAGGCGTTGATGAGGGCAAACTGCTGGGCAAAGATGGCCGTCATTTCCCGGGTAATCTCCCCGATGATCCCGGTCAACTCCCCCTTGGCCTGCTCCACGTCGTCCCGCTGGCCGGTCAGGTAGGTGTAGCGGGTATTCACCCGATCAAACTCCTCGATAGCCCCCACGTTCACATTCCCCAGGGCGTTGATCTCCTTCTTCAGCTCGCCGATGCGCCGGTTGGCCTTGGGCACGCTCTCCAGCTCCACCCGCTGCTCCGCCGCCGCCGAGTGGCTCAGCTCATAGCTCTCCCACAGCTTATCCAGCAGCTGCTTCTCCTCCATGTTCCCAGCGCCGAGCCTCTGCTCCAGCCGTCCGGCCTCCCGCTCGGCGTCCAGCACCTGGTCGTTGCAGGTCTTGATCCGCTGATTCATGGTCCCCCGCTCCCCCTCCAGGCGGAGCTTGCTGTCCCGCAGGGCCGTCAGCCGGGTCTGGCAGGTCTGCCCCCGCAGGCGCAGGGACGCTGCCTCCTCGGTCCGCTCCCCGATCTCCTTCTCAATCTGCCGGATGGCGCTCTCATAGTCCGCGATCCGCTGGAGCCGGGCCGTCCGGTCGCCCTCCATGTCCGCCTGGACCCGCTCCATGTCGCCCAGGGCCTTGAGGGTCGTCTCCTTTTCGGCGGCCAAAGCCGCCAGCTCCGCCTTTTTCCCGGCGATGTCCTCCCCCAGCTTTCCGGACAGAGCCTGGAGATCCGATTGACCCGCCAGCTTCTCTTCTGCCTCCCGCCGCAGGGCGGCGGCCTCCGCCTCAAAGCCGGCAATCTTCTCCTGGACCTGCTCCATCTGCGCCCGGCTGTCCGCCTCCCTAGCGTTCAGGGCGGCTTTCTCACCCTCCAGATTCTCCAAACTAGCTGTCAAGCTCTCCTCCAGGGCGCGGAAGTGGTCCGCCTGCCCCTGGAGGCGGATCGCAGCGTCCTCGGCGCTCCGCCGCTGGTCCTGGGCCACCTGGAGCTCGTAGCGGACGGCGTTGCGCTCCCGCTGGGCCGTCTCCAGATCCCGCCGGGCTCCAGACAGCTCCTCCTCCAGGGCTGTCCCCCGCCTGCGCAGAGACTCCAGCTCATTGGTCCGCGAGAAGATGCCCGCGCTCTTGGACACACTGCCGCCGGTCATGGATCCACCCCGGTTGATGACCTGGCCGTCCAGCGTCACCACCCGGAACCGGTGGCCGTACTTCCGGGCCATGGTGATGCCCCGGTCCAGATCCTCCACCACAACGGTCCGGCCCAGGAGATTCTGAAAAATCTGCTCATACGCCCTGTCGTAGGAGGCCAGCCGGGAGGCGATGCCCACAAAACCGGCCTCCCCCTCCACGCCCCGCTCCCGGAG
>JAIEIQ010000193.1 GCA_029065305.1 Oscillospiraceae bacterium | reverse complement strand
TCCCTCATCATCGGCTACGCCCCCTGCGAGATGCACTCCATCAAGGGCGGCATGATGAACTGCCAGAAGGAGATGAAGAAGGCTGTCGAGTGCGGCTACTGGAATATGTTCCGGTACAACCCCGCTCTGGCCGCCGAGGGCAAGAACCCCTTCACTCTGGACAGCAAGGAGCCCGCCGGCGGCTACCGCGAGTTCCTGATGAACGAGGCCCGCTACGCCCGCCTCACCCGGGAGTTCCCCGAGCGCGCGGAGGAGCTCTTCGCCCGTAACGAGGAGGCCGCTAAGGCCCGCTACGCCCACCTGCTCAAGCTCAAGGAGCTGTACGAGGGCTAAAGCGTCCTGTAAAGCAAAACCGTTTGGATCATATGGGGCTGGCGGGTACACCCGCCAGCCCCATTGCTGCCGGAAAAACTTTTCGCCCCCGGGGCTCGACATCCCCCCTCCCCCTGTGGTATACTGAACCCCATCAAGAGACAGGAGGAAGCGCCGCCCCCGGCGGCGCGCTATGACGATATGGAGTATAACAAGTGGATTGCCGACTTCGAGATTGGGGACGAGGTGGAGGGCTTTTACATCCTCAAGACCGCCCAGTCCAAGACCTCCAACAGCGGCAAGCCCTTCCTCAGCGCCGTCCTATCCGACCGCAGCGGCTCCATTGAGGCCAAGGTCTGGGACTACGCCGGTCCGGTGGGGCAGGCCGACGAGGGAAGCATCCTCAAGATCCGGGGCGCTGTGTCCGAGTACCGGGGGAGCCGGCAGATGATCCTCTCCCGCCTCCGGCCCGCCCAGGAGGGGGATCAGTTCGACCTGGCGGATCTGGTGCCCGTGGCCCCCATCGACCTGGAGGGGGCCTGGACGGAGCTCCGGGAGGCGGTGGACCGCCTGGGGGACCAGGACTACGCCGGCATCTGCCGCCGGATGATGGAGCGGTACGGGGACCGGTTCCGGAACCTCCCCGCCGGGAAGAGTATGCACCACAGCTTTGTGGGGGGCCTGCTCATGCACACGGTCAATATGGTCCGGGCGGCGGAGTTTCTGTCGGAGCTCTACAAGGAGACGGTGGACCGGGATCTGCTCATCGCCGGCACCCTGCTCCACGACTTCGCCAAGTGCGGCGAGTTCGTCACCTCCCCCCTGGGGCTGGTGACGGAGTACTCCGTCTCCGGCCAGCTGCTGGGCCATCTGGTGATGGGGTCCCAAGCGGTGGGCGAGGCCGCGGGGGCGCTGGGCGTGCCGGAGGAGAAGACGGTGCTGCTCCAGCACATGCTCCTCTCCCACCACGGGGACCCGGAGTTCGGCGCGGCGGTGCGGCCCATGTGCGCGGAGGCGGAGCTGCTGAGCATCATCGACCTGATGGACAGCCGGATGGAGATCTACCAGGAGGCGATGGAGGAGGTGGAGCCCGGGCAGTTCACCAAGCGGATCTTTGCCCTGGATAAGAAGGTTTTCCGGCACCGGCAGAGCTGACCGCAAGGGCGGGCCCCGTCCCTGCGTTCCTTTAAGCGAACAGGCAAAAGCGGTGCGCTCCACAGTATGGAGCGCACCGCTTTTGCCGTTTTATTTGTCCGGAAGCCTGTCCGGCGATCAGGACAGCCCGGGCAGAAAGCCCTGGAACAGGCTGAGAATACAGGCGAACAGCAGAATGGATACCCCCGCCGCGAAGCCGCCGAGGCTCCAGCCCCGGAGGGTGTCCACCTCGCTGAGGTGGAAGAACCGGGAGACGGCCCAGAAGCCGGAGTCGTTGGGCAGGGACAGGCCGATGCCGCCGGCGCACACCGCGACAGCGCACAGAACGGGGGAGACGCCGGAGGAGGCCGCGGCGGCGGAGACAATGGCGGCGGTGGTGGTCAGAGCCACGGTGGTGGAGCCGGTGGCAACGCGCAGCACCTGGGCGATGACAAAGCACATGACCAGAATGGGCATATGAAACCGCTGGAGCCCGCCGGTGATGACATCGGCAATGCCGCAGGCCTTCAGGACGCCGCCGTAAGCGCCGCCCGCGCCGGTAATCAGCAGCACCAGGCCAATCTTGTCCGCGCCCTCGGCCATGAGCTCCGTAATGGACCGCCGGAGGCAGGACCGGGAGACAAACGCGCCGTAGACCACGCCGATGGTCATTGCCACGTTTTTATCCCCCAGAAAGGCCAGAACCGCCAGCGCGGCGCTGTCCTCCGGCAGCAGGAAGGCGGAGAAGGAGCCCAGCAGAATGAGGACAATGGGGACCAGGAGGATGGACATGGCCCGCCCCGCGCCCATCCGGGGTCCGGCGGCGCTCTCCGCCGGCTCCTCCTCCAGGTCCGAGAAGTCCCAGACCTTGCCGGCCTTCTGGTCCAGGCGGTTGACAAAGCCGCCGTAGACGATGCCGCCGAAGAACATGCCCACGAAAGCGGACAGCAGGGCGTAAAAGAAGAAGATCCCCACGTTGACTCCCATGGTCCCGGCCACCGCCAGCGGCGGCGCTGTGGGCAGCACCAGGGCGAAGGTACAGGTGGTGGCCACCGCCAGCGCGCCGCCGTAGGCGGCCATGGAGTAGCCGGTCTTACGGGAGAGGACCCGGAGCATGGGGGCGAACATGATGTAGACCACGTCGCCAAAGACAGGGATACCGGTGATGAAGCCGGCGGCGGACACGGCGTACTGGGACCGCTTGGGCCCCACGGCCCGGAGCACCCGGTCAACAATGCTGTCGATGCCCCCGGACTCGTACATAAACATGCCCAGCATCACGCCCAGGCCGGTGACGATGCCGATGGAGCCCAGGGTGGAGCCGAAGCTGTTGGTGACGCAGGCGGTGACATCGGCGATGGAGGCGAAGCCCTCCGGGGCCTGTCCCCCGGCGTAGGCGGCCAGGGCCAGCAGGCCGGTGCCGTAGGCGCACACCAGCAGGGCCACAAAGGCGTTGAGCTTGACTCGGATGATGCACAGCAGCAGGGCGGCGATAGAGATGAAAAAGACAGCGAGCAGCATAGCGGTTCCTCCTGAAATCGGTTTCCGGCAGAGGCGGCGGGAGTGATCAATATTTTTCGGAATTTCGCACAAAATATACCCGCCTGCCCTGTGAAAAAAGACCGGGCGGCGGGGGGAACGGCTGCGGCCTCCCTGATTCCACCAAAAAAAGCCGGGAATTCTTGGTCAAAATTCCGGCTTGTACTGTATGACGTCATATGATAGGATAGAGTCATCCGGACAAAACCGCTTCTGCGGTTTTTCACAGAGGATGGCATTCTGTCCCAGCGCCACAACGGAAAGGATGAACGCGACAGATGCTGATCAGTCAGAAAATGCGCGGGCTGGCCCCGGAGCTGGACCCCCTGCGGCTGGGCGCCGGCTGGAGGCCGGAGGACCTGTCCAAGCCCCAGATCTTCATTGAGAGCACCTTCGGCGACAGCCACCCAGGCTCCGCCCACCTGGACCGGCTGGTGGAGGCCGCGCGGGAGGGGGTGGCCGGGGCCGGCGGACACGGGGCCCGGTACTTCTGCACCGACATGTGCGACGGCGAGAGCCAGGGCACCGACGGCATCAACTTCTCCCTGGCCAGCCGGGAGATGATCGCCAATATGATCGAGATCCAGGCCAGCGCCACCCCCTTTGACGCGGGGATCTATATCGCCAGCTGCGACAAGGGGATGCCGGGCAACCTGATCGGCCTGGCGCGGGTGAACATCCCCGCTGTGGTAATCGCTGGCGGCACCATGGCGGCGGGGCCGGACCTGCTGACCCTGGAGCAGCTGGGCATGTACGCCGCCAAATTTGAGCGGGGGGAGATCGGCGAGGAAACGCTCTGCTGGGCGAAGGAGAACGCCTGCCCCGGCTGCGGGGCCTGCTCGTTTATCGGCACCGCCTCCACCATGCAGATCATGGCCGAGGCCCTGGGCCTGGCCCTGCCGGGGAGCGCCCTGCTGCCCGCCGCCAGCCCGGACCTCCTCGAATACGCCAGAAGCGCCGGGGCCCTGGCGGTGAAGCTGGCCCTGGGGGAGAACATGCGGCCCAGCGATATTGTCACCATGGACAGCTTTGAGAACGCCATTCTGGTCCACGCCGCCATCTCCGGCTCCACCAACTGCCTGCTCCATCTCCCCGCCATTGCCCACGAGTTCGGCATCGAGATCACCGGGGACACCTTCGACCGCCTCCACCGGGGGGCCCGCTACCTGCTGGACATCCGGCCCGCCGGCCGCTGGCCCGCCGAGTTCTTCTACTACGCCGGGGGCGTGCCCGCTATTATGGAGGAGATCAAGGGCTCCCTGCACCTGGACGCCCGCACCGTCACCGGAAAAACCCTGGGGGAGAACCTGGAGGAGCTGAGACGGAACGGCTTCTACGACCGCTGCCAGAGGTGGCTGGAGGAGGCCAACAGAAAGTACCGTCTGTCCCTGACCCGGGAGGACATCATCCGCCCCTACAGCCGGGCCATCGGCACCGACGGCTCCATCGCCGTGCTCCGGGGCAATCTGGCTCCGGAGGGGGCGGTGATCAAGCACACCGCCTGCCCGGAGGAGATGTTCTCCGCCGTGCTCACCGCCCGGCCCTTCGACAGCGAGGAGGCGTGCATCGACGCCGTGCTCCACCACCGGGTAAAGCCCGGGGACGCGGTGTTCATCCGCTACGAGGGGCCCAAGGGCTCCGGTATGCCGGAGATGTTCTACACCAGCGAGGCCATCTCCTCCGACAAGGAGCTGGGCAGGACCATCGCCCTCATCACCGACGGGCGCTTCTCCGGGGCCTCCACCGGGCCCGTCATCGGCCACTGCTCCCCGGAGGCCCAGGCCGGCGGCCCCATCGCCCTGGTGGAGGAGGGGGATCTGATCCGGCTGGACGTGCGGGAGCGGGTCCTGGACATCGTGGGCGTGAAGGGGGAGCCCAAAACCCAGGCGGAGATGGAGGCCATTCTGGCCCAGCGGCGGGAACGCTGGCGTCCTAAGCCCGTCAAGTACGGGCGGGGCGTGCTGCGGCTGTTCTCCGAGCTGGCGGCGTCCCCCATGCGGGGCGCCTATCTGGACTATGATCGGTAGGGCGCGGACCCTCCGCGCCGGCCAAATAAAAAGACCGCAGGTTTGAGAGGAGAATTGCCATGAATCCAATGAACGAAGCCATTTCCAAGATCGGCGTGGTGCCGGTGATCAAGCTGAGCAATCCGGAGCGGGACGCCGCCCCCCTTGCCAAGGCGCTGTGCGCTGGCGGCGTGCCGGTGGCGGAGGTCACCTTCCGCGCCGCCGGGGCGGACCGGGCCATCCGGCTCATGCGGGAGGCCTGCCCCGAGATGATCGTGGGCGCGGGCACTGTCACCGCCCGGGAGCACATCGACGCCACCATCGCCGCCGGCGGGCAGTTTATCGTCACCCCGGGGTTTGACCCGGAGCTGGTGGCCTATGCCCAGGAGAAGAATATCCCCATCTACCCCGGCTGCACCACTCCCACCGACTACCACGCCGCTCTGAAATTCGGCCTGGAGCTCCTCAAGTTCTTCCCTGCCGAGCAGTCCGGCGGTCTGGCGAAGATCAAGGCCATGAGCGCCCCCTTCCCCCAGTTCAAGGTCATGCCCACCGGCGGCATCTCCCTGAAGAACCTGGGCGAGTATCTGAAGGCTCCGGTCATCGCCGCCTGCGGCGGATCCTACATGGTCACAGCCGACCTCATCGAGAACCAGAGGTGGGATGAGATCACCGAGCTGTGCAGGAAGTCCCGGGAGATCGTGGAGGAGGCCAGAAAATAATGGCAAAAGTAGTGACCTTCGGTGAGCTGATGATCCGGCTCCAGCCCTACAACTATGAACGGTTTGTTCAGGCGGACCACCTGGAGTTCAGCTTCGGCGGCGGCGAGGCCAACGTGGCTGTCTCCCTGGCCAACTACGGCCTGGACGCGGTCTACGTCACCAAGCTCCCCGCCCACGCCATCGGCCAGTGCGCCGTCAACTCCCTGCGCCGCTACGGGGTGGACACCAGCAAAATCGTCCGGGGCGGCAACCGGGTGGGCATCTACTTCAATGAGAAGGGCGCCAGCCAGCGGGGGTCCGTCTGCATCTACGACCGGGCCCACTCCGCCATTCAGGAGGCCCAGAGCGCCGACTTCGACTGGGACAAGATTTTTGAGGGTGTGGAGTGGTTCCACTTCACCGGCATCACGCCGGCCCTGGGGCCCAACCTGGTGGAGATCTGCCGGGAGGCCTGCAAGGCCGCGCGGGCCAAGGGGATTAAGATCTCCTGCGATCTGAACTACCGGGGCAAGCTGTGGACCCGGGAGCAGGCCCGGGAGGCCATGACCGATCTGTGCCAGTACGTAGACGTGTGTATCTCCAACGAGGAGGACGCCAAGGATGTGTTCGGCATCGAGGCCGAAGCCACCGACATCTACGCCGGGGAGATCAACCGGGAGGGCTACAAGAGCGTGGCCAAGCAGCTGGCGGACAGGTTTGGCTTCGAGAAGGTGGCTATCACCCTCCGGGAGAGCCGCTCCGCTTTTGACAACGGCTGGAGCGCCATGCTCTGCGACGTGAAGAGCGGGGAGTACTGCTTCTCCAAGAAGTACGACCTGCACATCATCGACCGGGTAGGCGGCGGCGACAGCTTCGGCGGCGGTTTGATCTACTCCCTGCTGACAGGGAAGGATACGCAGGCGGCGGTGGAGTTCGCCGTGGCGGCCTCGGCCCTGAAGCACTCCGTCGAGGGCGACTACAACATGGTCACTGTCGCCGAGGTGGAGAAGCTGGCCGGCGGCGACGGCTCCGGACGCATCCAGCGGTAGAGCCGCCGAATCGAACGTAAAATAAAAAGCAGGCGTCCCATCGGACGCCTGCTTTTCGCGTATTTCGGTTACGCCTCCTCGTAGACAGAGACCTGCTTGCGGTCCCGGCCCAGCCGCTCGAAGCGGACCACGCCGTCCGCCTTGGCGAACAGGGTGTCGTCGCTGCCGCGGCCCACGTTCACACCGGGGTGGATGTGGGTGCCGCGCTGGCGGACGAGGATATTGCCGGCCAGCACATGCTGCCCGTCGGCCCGCTTGGGCCCCAGGCGCTTGCTCTTGGAATCACGGCCGTTCTTGGTGGAGCCGACGCCCTTCTTGTGGGCGAAGAACTGAAGACCAATGTTCATCATCGCTTTTTCCATCCTTTCTGTAAGATGCGGGACAGGGGGCCCTACTGGGCCTCCAGAACTTCTACATGCTCCGGGTACTCCCCGTGGAGCTCGCTGAGATAGACCATCAGGCCGGTGAGCACCGCCTGGCTGGCGCTCTCCGCCGCGTCCCCCAGGGACCCCGGGAGGCGGAAGGAGATGGCGGCGGTCCGCTCGTCCGCCCGCACGGCGGCGCAGACGCCCAGCACCTCGTTGACGGTACACTCCGCCAGCCGCACCGCGCTGGTGACGGCGGCGCAGACGATATCCGCGCCGGCCTCGGCGTAGCCACTGTGTCCCTCGGCGTCAAAGCCTGTGATCCGCCCGTCCTTTGTGTGGAAGGTGACGGTGGTCATGCTCAGGCGTTGATCTTGGTGATCTCAACCTTGGTGTAGGGCTGACGGTGGCCCTGCCGCTTGCGGTAGCCCTTCTTGGGGTTGTACTTGAAGATACGGATCTTCTTGCCCTTGCCGTTCTTCACGGTGTTGGCCTCCACGGTGGCGCCGGCCACGCTGGGGGTGCCGATGGTGGCGTTGTCGCCGTCCAGCACCGCCAGAACCTGGTCAAAAACCACCTTGTCGCCGGCCTCCACGGGCAGCTTCTCGATGAAGAGGGTCTCACCCTCGGCCACCTTGTACTGCTTACCGCCGGTCACAATGATTGCGTGCATTCCTTTTGCACCTCGCCTTCCTTTATTATGAAGCGTTTCCGCGCTCCTTTACGGGCTCGCTGTCGTAGGCGGCGCGGAAAGCGCACTTTCTGCCCATTCAAAGCGGCTTATATAGTATACCAGCCGAAATTGCCGGTGTCAACCAATTTTTTCTCAAAAAATCGCAAAAAATCGGAATCCTCTCAGGCCGGCAAAATACGATACCGTCAAAAAAGGTAAAACGCCGGATAGTTTGCAATATCCGGCGTTTTGGCACCCCCGGCGCGACTCGAACGCGCTACATTCCGCTTAGGAGGCGGACCCTCTATCCAGGTGAGGTACGGGGGCGTATTCGGTTCTGCTTTAGGAAGCCGGATGCCGGCTTTCAACAAAAGCGTATTAATTATAGCGAGTTCTTGTCCGCTTGTCAACCCGCGCCGCATGATGTTTTGCGATGTTTTGCGCGCCGGAACGGCGGGAACCGGTTCAGCCCTCCGGCGAAAGATATTCCGCCGATACCCGGAACAGATGTCGGGAGACAGAAATTTTCTTCATTTTATCGTTGAGGAACGGGGACAGATGGTGTATAATGGCATCACTGAGGCCAGGACACCCCCTGCCGCCTATCACGAAAAACGGAGGAAGCAAGCCATGTTTACCGCTCTTTTGAACAATCTGAAGGCCAACCGCCGCACCATCGTCTTTACCGAGGGCCCCGACGCCCGCATCCAGGAGGCCGCCGCCCGGCTCCTCCAGGAGGACCTGATGAACGTCATCCTGGTGGGCAACGCGGACGAGGTCAACGCCGCCGCCGCGAAGAACGGCTTCGACGTCAGCAAGGCCGAGATCATCGACCCCGAGACCTATGCCGGTATGGATGAGATGGTTGCCAAGATGGTGGAGCTGCGCCGTGGCAAGATGAGCGAGGACGACTGCCGCGCCGCCCTGAAAAAGGGCAACTACTTCGGCACCATGCTGGTGAAGATGGGCAAGGCCGACGCCCTGCTGGGCGGCGCCACCTACTCCACCGCCGACACCGTCCGCCCCGCCCTCCAGCTCATCAAGACCAAGCCCGGCGCCCACCTGGTCTCCTCCTGCTTCATCATGAAGCGGGACACCGGCGACGACGCCCTGAAAATGCTCTGCATGGGCGACTGCGCCATCAACATCTCCTATGAGGACAGCGTGGACAAGGAGGGCAGCGTCACCGTCTCCGCTGCCCAGAAGCTGGCGGAGGTGGCCGTGGAGTCCGCCCGCACCGCCCAGTTCTTCGGCATCGAGCCCAAGGTGGCGATGCTGAGCTTTTCCACCAAGGGCTCCGGCAAGGGCGCTACCGTGCCCCTCTCCGCCGAGGCCACCAAGGTCGCCCAGACGCTGGCTCCCGAGTTTGCCATCGACGGTGAGATGCAGTTCGACGCCGCTGTCTCCCCCACCGTGGGCCAGCTGAAGTTCCCCGGCAGCAAGGTGGCCGGCTACGCCAACACCTTCGTATTCCCCAACATCGAGGCCGGCAACATCGGCTACAAGATCGCCCAGCGCCTGGGCGGCTACGAGGCCTACGGCCCCATCCTCCAGGGCCTCAACGCCCCCATCAACGACCTGAGCCGCGGCTGCAACGCCGAGGAGGTCTACAAGATGGCGATCATCACCGCCGGGATGAAATAAGCCTGCGCTTCTGATACACAGAACCCCCGCCGGGACCTTATTGGTCCGGCGGGGGTTCCTCTTTGCGGAAATCAGACTGTGTGAATTTAGATGAAAATTGTCCGAAATTCTTTGACAGCAAAAGGCATATATGGTAGAATAACGTTGGTTCGGCAGAAGGCCGGGTTAGGCACTGCGATAACGGTAGGCGGTCAGCCACTTCCTCCGAGAGGAGGTGACGCTGATGCCCCTTACACTTACGTTCCATTGGCGCGGATTCACCGTGACCATACGCGTAAAAAGGGACAACCGCCACCCAGCCCGGTGGCGGCTGTCTGCTTTTTTAGTAGCGACCTTAACCAATAGGGCTGACCGTCTATCAGCAGTGCCCAACCCTTGACTTCATTATAACCGGACCAGGCCGCCTTGTCAAGTATTTGGCAGGGCGGCTTTTTATATTCAATCCTCCGTCCACTCCGTCAGAGGCCGGGGCTCCTCACCAGGGGCCAGGGGGATCTGAATGTACCGGTCATACCGCTCCCGGCCAAACTGAGCCAAATAGATCTCCTGGTGCTTGTGGAGAATTTTCTTCTCCGGCGGCATGGGCTCCGCCCAGCAAATGGTCTTGAAGTGTACGCCGAAGAGGGCGCAGTCGTACCCCAGAAACGCCGCGCCGTTTCGCCGGTAGAACGCCAGCCGGCGGAGAATCAGCTCATCCGCCGCCGGATCTCCGGAGGGGGCCTCGGACTCCCCGAGGAAAACCGTGCCCACGGGATAGGCGTCTATAACGGTCTGGAGGAGCTTTCCCCCAATGCCGCCGTTTCGCCGTCCGGCGGGGACGCAGAGGTAGTCGATCAAAATGTACCGCCCGTCCAGGTGCTTCCACAGCAGGATATAGCCCAGAACTGCCTCCGCTTCATCCCGCAGGCACAGCGGGTCGTACACCCCCCGCTCCCGCAGGCGCTCCATGGCGGAGAGGGGCTTGAGCTCCGAGGGAGGAAATGCCTCGGACAAGTCCGTCTCGTAGGCTTTTTTCAGTTCTTCCGGCGTCAGGATTTCTAATTTCATGCTCTTGTAAACTCCAGTGTCATCAGGATCGCATCCTCTTTGGGATGGCTGTAGTAGTTTTTCCGCCGCCCCGCCTGGGTATAGCCGTGCTTGGCGTAGAGGGCGATGGCCGGGGCGTTGGAGGCCCGCACCTCCAGGGTGAGGAAAGCCAGGCCCTTTTCCTCCCCGAACCGCCGGAAGTCCTCCAGCAGGGCGGAGGCGACCCCCCGCCGCCGGCAGGACGGCAGGACGGCCAGATTGTTGATATAGCCCTCGTCCAGCACCGTCTGGAGGCTGGCGTAGCCCAGAATCGTGCCGTCCTCCCCCAGGGCGGCGGTGGTCCGGGCGTTCTCCATCGCCAGCAGCTCCGCCAGCAGCTGCCGGGACCAGGGGTCAGAGAAGCAGGCCCTCTCCATCGCCTCCAGCTGGTCCAGGTGGGCGGGCAGGGCG
>JAIEIQ010000192.1 GCA_029065305.1 Oscillospiraceae bacterium | reverse complement strand
TGGGGCTCAAAGACGATATGCACGTCGCCGAACTGGCCGCTGCCGCCGGTCTGCTTCTTGTGGCGGCCCTGCTTGCGCACCTGCTTGCGGATCTTCTCCCGGTAGGCGACCCGGGGCGTATCCAGCTCCGCGTCCACGCCGAAGCGGCTCTTGAGCTTGCTCACCAGCACGTCGATCTGGATGTCGCCCGCGCCGGAGACCACCACCTGATGGGTTTCGGCGTTGTTGACCACGCTGAAGGTGGGGTCCTCCTCGTTGAGGCGGATGAGGCCGGTGCCAACCTTCTCGTCCTGGCCACGGGTCTTGGGGGCGATGGCCCGGGAGTAGCAGGGCTCGGCAAACTGCACCGGGGCCAGCTTCACAACCTTCTTGGGGTCGCAGAGGGTTTCGCCGGTCTTGAGCCGGTCCATCTTGGCGATGGCGCCGATGTCGCCGCAGGCGATCTCCTTGACCTCCTCGTTCTTCTTGCCCTTGATGGTGTACAGACGGCCCAGCTTCTCCGTCTTGCCGGTAGCGGGGTTGTAGAGGGACATATCGCCGGTGATCTTGCCGGAGACAACCTTCACCAGGGAATACTTGCCGTACTGGTCGGAGATGGTCTTGAAGACAATGGCGGCGGTGGGGCCGTTGGGGTCCCGCTTGACCTCGATCTCGTTCTCGCCGGCCTCGTCGGAGGCGATCTCACTGGGCATCTCGCCGGGGGCGGGAACCAGGTCCACAATGGTGCCCAGCAGCATCTCCGTGCCCAGTCCGGTGAAAGCGGAGCCGCAGACCACGGGGGCCAGGGTGCCCTCGTGCATCCCCACCTTCAGGCCGGTCATGATCTCCTCCTTGGTGAAGGGCTCGCCGGAGAAGAACTTCTCCATATTCTCCTCGGTGGTCTCCGCCACGGCCTCCATCAGCTGGCCGTAGAGCTCGTCGAGGACCTTCTGCTTGCCCTCGGGGATGGGGATCTCCACCCGCTTGCCCTTCTTGCCGTCGGGCATCTGGTAGGCCTTCCGGTTGAGCACGTCGATGAGGCCGACGGTGCGCTTGTTCCCGTCCCAGATGGGGGCCACGATGGGGGCGATGGACTTGGACAGCTTCTCCCGCAGGGCCTCCAGGGTGGTGGAGAAGTTGGCGTTCTCCTCGTCCTCCTTGGAGATGTAGACGATGCAGGGCTTCTTCTGCTCCTTGAGGTACTTCCAGCACCGCTCCGCGCCCACGCTCAGACCGTCCTTGGAGGCGCACACCAGCACGCCCACCTCGGCGGCCCGGACGCCGGACTGCATCTCGCCGGCAAAGTCAAAGTTGCCCGGGGTGTCCATGACGTTGATCTTGACGCCGTTGTAGGTGATGGGGGTCATGGCCAGGGAGATGGAAATCTGCCGCTTGACCTCCTCGGGATCATAGTCGCAAACGGTGTTGCCGTCCGCAGTCTTGCCCAGGCGGTCGGTGACGCCGGTGATATACAGCATGCTCTCCACCAGGGAGGTCTTTCCGCTGCCGCCGTGTCCCAGCAGGCAGATGTTGCGAATGTCCATAGCGTTTAGTCTCCTTCCGTTTATCGTGTCCCCTCGCGGGGAAACTTGCCTAACGAATCAATTATAGTACGTTTTCCGGTTTCGCACAACTGGAATTTTGGAACAGGGCGGATTTTGGACGATTTAGACAAAAACGGACAGGAGTTTTTGATGAATCCGGCAAAAGACAGGGGGCGGTTGGGGGATGCCTACTCAATATACCAGCTTCCCCGCGCCAGCAGCTCCACGCCGCCGGAGGCTTGGACGCCGGCGCTGTCCAGCACTAGGTACAGGTGGTTGGCCGTCAGGGCGCCGCCGCCGGAGACGGCGCTCCCACTGGTGGTATCCGCCAGGGCCTGGGCTCCCGCGGGGGCCAGGCAGACGGCGTCCCCGGACCGGAAGAGGATTTCGCATCCGGCGGTTCCCCGCAGGACTTGTCCGGCGGAGAGGGTCACGGGGACGAAGGCGGCGTCCCCGGCGGGCTGGACGCCGGAGGTGCGGAGGTCTGTTAGAAGCGCCTGATTGCTGCGCTCCAGCTTTTCGTCCACCTCGTCCAGCAGGAGGCTGAGGTAGGGGCCCTGGAGGTAGCTGAGCGTTACCAGGGGGTCGTCCCGGCCCCCGGCGTCGGAGGCCAGGGCGGCGAAGGCCGTCAGGACGGTCCCCGCCAGCAGAAGGCAGAGGGCTGTACGAAGCTTGTTCTTTTTCATGGCGTGCTCGCTTTCTATGTAGTGGCGTTCTTGCCGGGCCCCAGGGGAAACGCGTCCCCGGGGCCCGTATGTCAGACGAGCCGGTCGCTGTGCAGTCCGAAGCTCACGGCGATGGCCGCGTCCACCTTGTCCATCAGCGTCTTGTCCACCCGTCCCATCTTTTCCCGCAGGCGCCGCTTATCCAGCGTGCGGATCTGTTCCAATAATACCACAGAGTCCTTGGTAAGTCCATAGTTTTGCGCCGCAAGTTCGATATGCGTCGGCAGGCGGGCCTTCCCCGTCTGGGATGTAATGGCCGCCGCGATGACGGTGGGGCTGTAACGGTTTCCTGTGTCGTTTTGAACGATCAGCACGGGACGCACGCCGCCCTGCTCGCTCCCCACAACCGGGCTGAGGTCGGCATAATAGATGTC
>JAIEIQ010000191.1 GCA_029065305.1 Oscillospiraceae bacterium | reverse complement strand
CGCCAGCCCCGCCATCCGGGACGCCTACCGCCAGGTGGAGGACCAGGCCTCGCACCGCCTGCTGGCCATGCTGCCGGAGGAGCTGCGCCCGGCCTACGCCCCCCTCCTCTCCCCGGAGGACGAGGGCCTGCGCCGGATCGTCAAGGCCGCCGACAAGCTCTCCGCCTACATCAAGTGCCTGGAGGAGCTCAAGAGCGGCAACAACGAGTTCGCCGACGCCGCCCGGGAGACGCTGGAGGCCCTGCGGCGGATGGAAATGCCGGAGGTGGAGTGGTTTTTGGAGCGGTTCTCCGCCGCCTTCGGCCTCACCCTGGACCGGCTGGAGCAGCTGTGAGGGCGCCAGCCGGGAAAATATTGAAAAAAGTGGGCCAATCCCCAAGAAACCTCTTGATTTTCCGCCGCCGGTATGGTATAGTATGTATGCTGATGTGATGAGATTTAGAGTGGACTTAGCTGTCCGCTCTTTTTCTTGACCAAATTGTGCGGGCGGTTTTTCCCGGCTTCGGGGCACCGCCCCCGGAGGAAGAGGAAGCGGAATGGCAAAAATAACGGAGCTGGTGGCCGGACTGGCCGGCCCCGCCGTGGAGGCGGCGGGATGTGAGCTGTGGGACGTGGAGTACGTCCGGGAGGCGGGGAGCTGGTATCTGCGGCTCTACATCGACAAGGCCGGCGGCGTGGATATTCTGGACTGCGAGCAGGTGAGCCGCGCGGTCAGCGATCTGCTGGACGAGGCGGACCCCATCGAGGGGAGCTACACCTTCGAGGTGTCCTCCGCCGGGGCGGAGCGGCCCCTCAGGCGGCCCGGCGACTACGAGCGGTTTATGGGCAGTCCCGTGCTGGTGAAGCTCTATAAGGCCCGGGACGGGCGCAAGGAGTTCGCCGGGGTTCTGGCGGGCTATGAGAACGGCGATGTGACCATCACGGCGGGGGAGCGGACCGTGACCTTCCCCAAGGCGGAGGTGGCCCTCTGCCGGCTGCGGATTGAATTCTGACGGAACCCGCCGGTGCCGGTGGGATATAAATAGGAGTAATGACATGAAATGTGATGAAATTTTCCTGGCGCTGGACCTTTTGGAGAAGGAGCGGGGCATTTCTCCGGCGTTTATGATGGATAAGATCGTCCAGGCGCTGACCACCGCCTACAAGCGGGACCACGAGGGCGTGGAGAACGTGGTGGTGGACGTGGACGAGCGGAAAAAGGACCTGAAGATGTACGTCCAGAAGGAGATCGTGGAGGAGGTGGAGAACCCCGGAACCCAGATGAGCCTGGCGGAGGCCCGGGCCAAGTATGGCCGGGTGGACGTGGGCGGCACGGTGAATATCCCGGTGGACAACGTGGAGTTCGGCCGCATCGCCGCCGGAAACGGCAAGCAGGTGATCATCCAGGGCCTGCGGGAGGCGGAGCGGGGGATGGTCTACGACGAGTTCAACTCCAAGCAGCACGAGATCCTCACCGGCGTGGTCAGCCGGATTGACCGCAGCGGCAACGTGTCCCTGCGCATTGGCACCGGGGCGGAGTCCACGGAGGCCATGCTCTCCGTCAGCGAGCAGATCAAGACCGAGGAGCTGGTGGAGGGGCAGCACGTGAAGGTCTACGTGGTGGAGGTCCGCCGGAGCACCCGGGGGCCCCAGGTGCTCATCTCCCGGACCCATCCGGGGCTGGTGAAGCGGCTCTTTGAGCTGGAGGTGCCGGAGATCTTCGACGGGACGGTGGAGATCAAGTCCATCGCCCGGGAGGCCGGGAGCCGGACCAAGATGGCGGTGTGGAGCTCCGACGAGGCCGTGGACCCCATCGGGGCCTGCGTGGGCCCCAGCCACCAGCGGGTGGGCAGCATTGTCAACGAGCTCCGGGGGGAGAAGATCGATATCATCAAATACAGCGAGGACCCGGCGAAGTTCATCGCCGCCGCCCTGGCCCCGGCGGACGTCATCGACGTGTGGCTGGCCGACGAGGGGAAGGGGTGCCGGGTCATCGTCCCCGACGACCAGCTGTCCCTGGCTATCGGCAAGGAGGGGCAGAACGCCCGGCTGGCCGCGCGGCTGACGGGGTACAAGATCGATATCAAGCCCCAGTCCTTCAAAGAGGAAGAGTAATTCATGCAGAAGCCGAGAAAAATCCCCCAGCGCCAGTGCCTTGGGTGCCGGGAGATGAGGAACAAGCGGGATTTGATCCGGGTGGTCCGCTCCCCCGAGGGGGAGATCAGCCTGGATTTCAAGGGCAAGAAGCCGGGACGGGGGGCCTACGTGTGCCCCGAGACGGCCTGCCTGGTCAAGGCCAGGAAGAGCCGGGCTCTGGAGCGGGCCTTTTCGGCCGCTGTCCCGGCGGAGGTGTACGATCAGCTGGAGGCGCAGATGGAACGCAAAGACGATGGCACATGAGAATACGCTGAGGCTGGTGGGCCTGTCCCTCCGGGCCGGGCGGCTGGAGGCCGGGGAGGACGCCGTAGCCGAGGCCTGCCAGTACAGGAGGGCCCGCCTGGTGCTGCTGGCCTCCGACGCGGCGGAGGGCACCGCGAGCCGCGCCCTCCGCGCCGCCGGCGAGTGCGGGTGCGTCTCTCTGGAGACGCCCTGGAGCAAGGCGGAGCTGGGGGCCGCACTGGGGAGAGGCGCCTGCGCCGTGGCGGCGGTGACGGATCTGGGGCTGGCCCAGGCTGTGGCTGGGAAGCTGGCGGAGGCGGATCCGGCGCGGTACGGCGGGGCGGCGGAGCGCCTGCTGCGAAAGGTGGAGCGGGTCCGGGAGCGGCGGGAGAGGTCCGCCGGAGCGGAGCGGGGCAAAACGCCAAGCCCCGGAAAAAAGAAGAGGAAACAGTAGTCAACCACCATAACGCACGCCTGGGAGCCCCCGGGCGGAGCTCCCGGACGTGTGTTATGGTGTACAAACCGGAATCACTAGTGGAGGTGGCCTGATTGGGTAGTATCGTGAACAAATATAAAGTCAATGAGCTGGCGCGGGACTTCGGGATGCAGACCAAGGAGATCATTGAGATCCTTGGGAAGTATTTTGACACGCCGAAGAAGTCCGGCCAGAATCTGGACGACCGGGAGCTGACGGTGGTGTTTGAGTACCTGACCCAGCACAACCAGATCGCCAGCATCCAGGAGATCTACGCTGACGCCGCGCCGGCCCAGCCGGCGCCCGCTGCCCAGCCGGCGGCGTCCGGCCAGCAGGCTAAAAACCAGCCGCCCAAGCAGGGCCAGAGCGCCAAGCCCCAGGGGCAGGGCCAGAAGCAGGGCGGGCAGCAGAGCGCCGGAAAGCCCGCCGCCGGACCCCGTCCCCAGCAGCAGGGCCAGAGCGCTCCCCAGCAGGGCGCCCAGCCGCAGCAGAGTGTCAGCCGGGTGCCCAAGACCAAGGTGGTGGACACCCGGAAGGCCACCAACGTCAACCTGGACAAATACGACGAAAAGCTCCAGGACATGGCCGAGCGCACCGGCGCGGACAGCGGCAAGCGGGGCATGGAGCAGGGCAAGGAGAAGTTCCGGGACCGGGGCGGCAAGAAGAAGGGCCGCATGACCTTCTCCAACAAGCGCAGGCAGGAGGAGGCCGAGAAGCTGCGCCGCCTCCAGCTGGAGATCGCCAAGAAGACGCCCCTCACCGTGAAGATCCCCGACGAGATCTCCGTGGGCGAGCTGGCCTCCCGGATGAAGAAGACCGGGGCCGAGGTGGTCAAGTGCCTGATGAAAAACGGCGTCATGGCCTCCCTCAGCCAGCTTATCGACTTCGACACCGCCGCCATTATCGCGGAGGAGATGGGCTGCAAGGTGGAGAAGGAGATCGTCGTCACCATTGAGGAGAAGCTCATCGACAGCGCCGAGGACAAGGCGGAGGACCTGCTCCCCCGGGCCCCCGTGGTGGTGGTCATGGGCCACGTGGACCACGGCAAGACCTCCCTGCTGGACTATATCCGCTCCGCCAGCGTGGCAAAGGGCGAGGCCGGCGGCATTACCCAGCATATCGGCGCCTATCAGACCCAGATCAACGGCAAGCCCATCACCTTCCTGGACACCCCCGGCCACGAGGCCTTTACCTCCATGCGGGCCCGGGGCGCTATGGTGACGGATATCGCCATTCTGGTGGTCGCCGCCGAGGACGGCATCATGCCCCAGACCGTGGAGTCCATCAACCACGCCAAGGCGGCGGACATCCCCATTATCGTGGCGATTAACAAGATGGATAAGCCCGAGGCCAACCCCGAGCGCATCAAGCAGCAGCTCACCGAGCACGGGCTGGTGGCCGAGGAGTGGGGCGGCGAGACGATTGTCTGCCCCATCTCCGCCAAGACCGGCATGGGTATTGACAGCCTGCTGGAGATGGTGACGCTGACCGCCGAGGTGGCGGAGCTGAAGGCCAACCCCAACCGCGCTGCCCAGGGCACTGTGGTGGAGGCACGGCTGGACAAGGGCCGGGGCCCTGTGGCGACCCTGCTGATTCAGAACGGCACCCTCCACACCGGGGATATCATCATCGCCGGCACCGCCGTGGGCCGCGTCCGGGCCATGGTGGACGACAAGGGCGCGAGGCTCACCGAGGCGGGCCCCTCCGTGCCTGTGGAGATCACCGGCCTGGGGGAGGTCCCCGGGG
>JAIEIQ010000190.1 GCA_029065305.1 Oscillospiraceae bacterium | reverse complement strand
GACCTCCGGCAGCGCTTACACCGCCAACGGCAGCGAGATGGCCAAGGGCGGTGGGGCTCAGAGTGCGTCCGTCTCCGCCTCCAAGCTGCTGATTGACGGCAAGGAAGTTTCCCTGACGGCCTACACCATCGGCGGGAACAACTACTTCAAGCTCCGTGACATCGGACAGGCCTTTGATTTCGGCATCGGATGGGACAACGCCAGCAAGACCATCACCATTGATACCAGCGCAGGCTATACCGCCTGAGCCCACGGACTGGGGACCCGCCGGGAGGCGGGTCCCTTTTTTCTCCGCCGGACGAGATAAAACCGTTGACTATTTTCCCCAAAGCGGTATAATAACTCCGGATTGTACTTGAGAAAACGGAGGGACCCCATTGGAAACCAATCGAACCTGCTTCCGCTCCGGCGTGCGGGACGGCATCCCCATCGCCCTGGGCTACTTCGCCGTGGCTTTCACCCTGGGCATCGCCGCCCGGAACGCCGGCTTTTCCGCCGTCCAGGCCATGATAGAGAGCCTGACCAACAACGCCTCCGCCGGGGAGTATGCGGTGTTTGCCCTGGCGTCCGCCGGGGCGGGGTATTGGGAGGTGGCGGTCATGACCCTGGTGGCCAACGCCCGGTATCTGCTCATGAGCTGCGCCCTGAGCCAGAAGCTGGCCCCTGATACGCCCCTGCGCCACCGGATGCTGGTGGCCTACGACGTCACCGACGAGATCTTCGGCATCTCCATCGCCGTCCCCGGGCGGCTGAACCCCTGGTATACCTATGGGGCCGTGTCGGTGGCGCTCCCCGGCTGGGGGATCGGGACGTTTCTGGGGGTGATTGCGGGCAGCGCCCTCCCGGCGCGGCTGGTGAGCGCCCTGAGCGTGGGGCTCTACGGGATGTTTATCGCCATTATCGTCCCCCCGGCCCGGAAGAGCCGGCTTATCGCCGCGCTGGTGCTTATCAGCTTCGCCGCCAGCTTCATTGCCGGCCGCTGGAGCCTGCTGGCGGGGGTCTCCTCGGGGGTGAAAACGATTATTCTGACGGTGGCGATCTCCCTGGCCGCGGCCCTGCTGTTCCCGGTGAAGGACGGAGAGGAGGCCCAGGCGTGAGAATTTGGATCTATATTTTGATTTCCGCCGCCGTGTCTTACCTCATCCGGGTAACGCCCCTGGTGCTCATCCGCCGGGAGATCACCAACCGGACCCTGCGGTCCTTTCTGTACTACGTGCCCTATGTGACGCTGTCGGTGATGACCTTCCCGGCGATACTCGAGGCCACCCGGAGCCCCATTGCCGGGGCCCTGGCGCTGCTGGCGGGAGGCGCGCTGGCCTGGCGGGGCGGGTCCCTGCTCCAGGTGGCCCTGGTGTGCTGCGGGGTGGTTTTCATCGCGGAGACGTTTTTGATTTAGGAGGTACATATGAAACAGGCGCTGATTGTGATCGATATGCAGAACGGGTTTTTGAACCCGGAGTCCCCCCTATGCATCAAGGGGGCCCGGGCCACGGTGCCGGCGTGCGCGAGGGTGATCGCGGCCTGCCGGGCGGCGGGGGTGCCGGTGGTGTTTGTGAACCGGGCCTACCGGGCGGACGGGAGCGACGTGGAGCACACCCGGTACGAGGTGTGGGCCCGGGGCGGGAAGCCCCTGACGCCGGGGAGCACCGGGCCGCTGTCGGTGGAGAATCCGCCGGAGTTCGGACGGTGCGGCACAGACTACGAGGTGATCAAGCCCCGCTACTCCGCATTTTTCCAGACGGAGCTGGATCTGATACTCCGGCGGCTGGGGGTGGACACGGTGGTGCTGACGGGGACCACCACCCCCAACTGCATCCGCACCACCTGCTACGACGGGATCTCCCTGGACTACCGGGTTGTGGTGGTGGAGGACTGCTGCTCGTCCAACACGGAGGAGATTCAGCGGGCGAACATGGCGGATATGGCCAACGTCGGTGCGGAGATTGTCTCCAGCGGGCTGTTTTTGGAGCGGCTCGGGGCGCAATAGGAAAGCGGGAGGACGCCTACGCGTCCTCCCGCTTTTTGCGCGCCTGCGCTCGCTTGACCTGCCCAACAGCTGCCATTTTCAGCCCTGTGGGGAAGAGCCGCAGAAGCCGGTTCCGGACCCCCGGAACGATGATCTCCCGGTTTCGCATCAGCCCCCGGTATCCGGCCAGGGCCACCTCCCCCGCCGCCATGGCCCCGGCGGGGACCGCCGTGCCCTCACGGGCGAAAAATCCGGTGTCCGTGGTGCCGGGGCACAGGGCCGAGATATGGACCCCGCTCCCCCGGACCTCCCACCGCACCGCGCGGGTGTAGCTGAGGACGTAGGCTTTGCTGGCAAAATAGCCGGCGTTGTAGGGCCCGGGCTGGAAGGCCCCGGTGGAGGCGATATTCAAAATGTATCCCCGGCCCCGCCCCAGCATCTCCCTCAGGCACAGCTTGGTCAGCGTGGTCAGCGCGGCTGTGTTGACCGCCAGCATGGCCTCCTCCCGGCCGGTGTCCAGCAGCTCCGCCGGTCCCAGCAGGCCGAAGCCCGCGCCGTTGACCAGGGCGGAGACGGTAAAATCCTCCCCTTTTACCCGGTCGTAGAGGGCCTGGGCCGCCCCGGGCTTGGACAGCTCCTGGGGGAAAAGGCGGACCGGCGTGCGGAACCGCTCCGCCAGCTTTGCCTGTGCGTCCTCCAGGCGTCCGGCGCGGGAGGCGCTGAGCAGCAGCCCCCAGCCGTTTGCCGCGAACACCTCCGCCAGGGCGTACCCGATGCCCCCGGAGGCCCCGGTGATGAGCGCGTAGTCCATGGGCGCCTCCGCCTACAGTCCCGCCCGCCGCAGCTCCGTCAGGATGCCCCGGTTGGCTTTCCCGCTGGCCCAGATGCCGCAGCGCTCCGTGATTGGCAGGGGATTCTCCTCCATGGTGCAGATCTCCCCGCCGGCCTCGGTAATCAGCAGGCTGGCCGCGGCGTAGTCCCAGGGGCACAGGCTGTACTCGAAGAATACCTCCGCCCGGCCGCAGGCGATATTGCACAGATCCAGCGCCGCCGCCCCCAGCCGCCGGAAGTCGCAGCTGCGCCGGAACAGGGCCTCCGTCATGCGCAGGGTGGGCTCCAGATACTCCCGGTTGTAGATGGCGGTGCCCATGATAAAGATGCCCTCCGCCAGGGGACGCTCGCTGACGCGGATGGGCTGGCCGTTGAGAAACGCGCCGCCGCCCCGCCGGGCGGAGAACAGCTCGTTCTTATAGGGGTCGTACACCACGCCGTACTCCACCGCGCCGTCCTTTGCCAGGGCCACGGAGACGGCGCTCTGGCGCAGGCCCCGGACAAAGTTGGTGGTGCCGTCGATGGGGTCCACGATGAAGGCCCAGCCCCGGCTGGGGTCGTCCCGCTCCGCCTCCTCCTCGCCGAAGAACACGGACCCGGGGACCAGAGGCGGCAGCTTCTCCTTGAGGAAGAGCTCCACCGCCAGATCGTACTCCGTCACCAGGTCGCTGGGGGAGCCCTTGTCGTGGGTGTGGGCGGCGATGTCCCGGGCGGAGAGCACGATCTCCCCCGCCTGCCGCACAATGGGGATGATTTGATCCAACATGATGCCTGATCCTTTCTCAGAGAAGTTCAAAGGAATGTTCCAGTCCGGAGGAGACGGTGACGCTCAGATCCTCCGCCACAAACACGGCCTCCACCCCCTCCAGGGATTCCACCAGCGCCAGCCCCGCCTCCTGTCCCAGGACAAAGCAGGCGGTGCTCAGGGCGTCGCCGTCCACCCCCAGCTCACTGACGATGGTCACGGAGGCAAGGCCCGTCTCCGCCGGCCAGCCGGTGGCGGGGGAGAGGATGTGGTGGTAGCTGGTTCCGTCCAGGGTGAAGCACCGCTCGTACCGGCCCGAGGTGATCACCGACCGGTCCCGGACCGGCAGCGCACCGATGGACCGGCTCTGGTC
>JAIEIQ010000019.1 GCA_029065305.1 Oscillospiraceae bacterium | reverse complement strand
GCCCGCCGGGGCAATGTGCCCATGAACCTCTTCACGGACCACGGCAACAAGAACACCCTCACCGGCGTCAGCGAGGGGAGCCTGAAGGACTTCCTGGGCGGCAGCTGGAAGCCCCTCATTGACCTCATCGTGGCCGGGAAGATCAAGGGCCTGGCCGGGGTTGTGGGCTGCTCCAGCGTGGCCTACGGACACGACACCCTCACCGCCGAGCTGACCAAGGAGCTCATTGCCAAGGATATCCTGGTGCTGACGGCTGGCTGCTCCTCCGGCGGGCTGGAGAACATCGGGCTTATGACCCCCGAAGCCGCGGAGCTGGCGGGCCCCAACCTGAAGGCCGTGTGCAAGGAGCTGGGGATTCCCCCTGTGCTGAACTTCGGTCCCTGCCTTGCCATCGGACGGCTGGAGATCGTTGCCACCGAGATCGCCGAAGAGCTGGGCGTGGACCTGCCCCAGCTGCCCCTGGTTCTCTCCGCCGCCCAGTGGCTGGAGGAGCAGGCTCTGGCCGACGGGGCCTTCGCCCTGGCTCTGGGACTGCCCCTGCATCTGGGGGTGCCCCCCTTCATCACCGGCAGCAAGCTGGTGACGAAGGTGCTCACCGAGGATATGGTGGGCCTCACCGGCGGACGGGTAATCGTGGACGGCGACGGCAGGAGCGCCGCCAACACCCTGGAGGCCATCATTGAGGAGAAGCGCAAGGCCCTGAACATTTGAGGGGAGGCGCGAGAAAATGAAACGAATTTTTATCGATCCCGCCAAGTGTGACGGCTGTAAGAACTGCACCGTCGCCTGTATGGCGTCCCACCGGGACATGACCCCCCGGCGGGGGTCCCTGGACGAGCTGCGGCAGGCGGTGTACGCCTTGGATCTGACGGACCCCGCCGTCCAGTCCCGCAACCGCATCCTCACCGACGGCAGGGGGGGCTATGACCCCATCTTCTGCCGCCACTGCGACGTGCCCGACTGCGCCGGGACCTGCATGAGCGGGGCCCTGGTGAAGAATCTGGAGACCGGTCTGGTGGACTACGACGGGGAGAAGTGCGCGGCCTGCTACATGTGCGTCATGGCCTGCCGCTACGGCGTGCCCGCCGTCACCCCGGACCGGAAGCGGATGGTCAAGTGCGATTTCTGCCAGCACCTGGAGGAGGGCCCCGCCTGCGTCCGGGCCTGCCCCAAGAAGGCGATTGAAGTGAGGGAGGTGTGAGCATGGAGCGATTTGTCATCATCGGCGCCGGCGCCGCCGGCATTGCAGCCGCCCAGACTCTCCGGGATTTCCGTCCCAAGGATATGATCACGGTCCTCTCCATTGACGAGAAGGTCCACTCCCGCTGTATGCTCCACAAGTACCTGGGCCATGAGCGGGACGAGCAGGGGATCAACTTTGTGGCGGCGGATTTCTTTGAGAAAAACGATATCTACCACATCCCCTGTCAGACCGTAACGAAGATCGATACCCAGGCGAAGACCGTGTGCTACGGGGAGAGCTACAGCATCCCATACGACAAGCTGCTTATCGCGACGGGCTCCGGGTTCTTTATCCCGCCCATTCCCCACTTCCGGGAGGCCCCCAATGTGTTCGGCTTCCGGGACCTCAGCGACGCTGTGAAGATTGACGCGGCCTTCGCCAGGGGCAAGCGGGTGTTTATCGTGGGCTCCGGCCTGGTGGGTCTGGACGCCGCCTCCGCCCTCTGCGAGCGGGGGGCGGAGATCACCATCGCCGAGATGGCTCCCCGGGTGATGCCCCTCCAGACCGACGGCTACGCCGCCTCCGTCTATCAAAAGGCCTTTGAGGCCCACGGGTGTAAGTTCCTGCTGGGCATCGGGGCCAGTGACGCCGTGGTGGACGGGGAGGGGAACATCACCGAGGTGATTCTCTCCAACGGGGAGCACGTACCCTGCGATTTCATCATCATGGCGGCGGGTGTGCGGCCCAGGATTCAGATCGCCCTGGACAGCGGCATCAAGGCCGAGCGGGCCATCGAGGTGGACGATCATCTGCGGACCTCCGCTCCGGACGTGTACGCGGCGGGCGACTGCACCGGCCTTTCCGGCGTGTGGCCCGACGCCATGGCCCAGGGCAGGGCCGCGGCGGAGAACATGGCGGGGATTGACACCGTGTACGAGAAGCCCTATCCCTTCAAGAACACCAGCAACTTCTTCGGCGTGACCATGCTCAGCGCGGGGCGGCTGGATTTGACGGAGGGGGCGGAGATTCTGGTTCACAAGACGCCCACAGAGTACAAGAAGGCCATCGTCAAGGACGGGAAGCTGACGGCCTACCTCTCCCTGGGGGACATCTCCAACCAGGGGCTGTACCTGTATCTTATCCGCACCGGCGTGGATGTAAGCGATAAGCTGGACAGGATTTTCCGGCTGAGCTTCGCGGACTTCTACGGCATCAATGAGAAAAACGGCGAGTTCGCATACAGCGTGTAACCGAGAAGCGGCATGGCTTTACGCCATGCCGCTTCAGCCTGTCGAAAAAGTCTGCCTACCGGCAGACTTTTTCATGTAAAGATGATAAAATAGGGAGTAAGG
>JAIEIQ010000189.1 GCA_029065305.1 Oscillospiraceae bacterium | reverse complement strand
TTTCCCGCTCCATTCTTACTAATTTTGGGGGTGCTTTTTTTTTGTTGTTTTATAAATTGTGGCCGTGGGCAAACGCCCGGGGCCTCCCCTGCTGTTTACTGCTCCTTCTTGTTCCGGCGCTTTGTCACGATCAGGCCCGCGATCCCAGACAGGGACAGCGCGCACAGACCCGCCAGAATCATGCGCTGAGAGTTGTCGCCAGTCTCCGGCGTTTCAAAGCCGAACAGCGGCACCTCGTCCTCCGGAATGTACATGAACTGCTCCGTCTCCGGATCCCAAACCTTTACGTAAGTCTTCGGGACATCGTCCTCTACAATGGTGACGGTCTCCGGGCTGTCCGGATCGTTGGGGTCGGGCAGCTCAGGCTCCTCGGGTTCCTCAGGCTTTTCCGGCTCTTCGGGCTCTTCGTAGGTGTTGGTAATCGTCGCCTCTGCCTCTCCGCCAACCGTTACTTCGACGGTCCCTTCACCGGTGACGGTCAGCGTATAGCCGTCCGCTTCCGCCCCGGCGCGGTCCTCCGTTACGGTGTACTCGCCGACGGGGAGCCCCTCCAGACGGGCTGTGCCGGAACCGGTGATAGTGACCGTCTCGTGGTAGCCCTCGCCGGTGACGGTGAAGGTAAACGTCTTATCCGCCGCGTTTGCCGGACCGCCGGAGACCACCTTGCGGAGAATCAGCTCGCCGGTTTCCTCCTCTGTCTGGGTGTTGGTAAAGACTGCGGCACCCGCATCCTTCTTGTCGTCATAAACGGCGGTCACATTCATATCCTTATCAACCGTCACAACCAGCTTGACGCCGTCCGGCTTGTCGCAGTTATAGCCGGTTCTGGCATCCTCTGTGATGGTAAACTCGTAGGTTCCGGGCTCCTCGAAGGTAATGGCGCCGAATTTGCCGGGATTCCCGGCGGAGGCAGCGGCGGTCGTCTCGCCCAGTTCTACCTTGTCACTGTTGCCGTTATAGGTCAGCTTGAACGTAAACCTGGCGGAGTCGTCCTCCAGCGGGCTGCCGTCCGAAGCCCTTACGACCTTCTCAACCACGGGCATATAGGTACAGGGCGTATCGTCCGCATACTGGTTCTCAAACCTGATTCCGTTGTTTTCCGCGTCGCGGTCGTCGTACTTGATAAGCTCGCCGGTGGCCTCGAATCTGTCGTCCACGACCTCCCCGGCCTGCCAGCTGGTCAGCTTTGCCGTCAGCTTGCCGTTGTAGTCCGTCTCCACTGTCACGGTCAGCTCATAGACGGTATCGTCATACCGCACCTCACCGTTCTGCGGGTTGGATTCCTCGGGCTCCCACAGCCAGAATTTGTACTCGCCCTCCTCTGTGCCCTCCAGGAAAATAACCGCCTTGTCGGACGTCTGGTCTTCATCGTCTACCGTGAATTCCAGCTGCATATCGCGGCCCATTTTCTCCGGCGAGCCCTCCGCATAGAACGTCTCGGAAGGAAGCCTCACATTCGCCGCCTCCAGACGGAACGTGAACTCCTTCTGCCAGCTGTCCAGCTCGTTACCCTTCTTGTCGAGCATGATTTTCTCAACCCACGGTGTGAAGCGGCACTCCCACTGGTTGATGAACTCTGCGGCCTCATCGTTTGCGTCATTTCCGTCTATCTTCTTGTAGCTGGGAACTGCAATCAGCACTTTTTCATCCTCAGGATCCTTCTCAACCGTCACCGTCAGCTCCCACTTGCTTGTGTCGTAGATATAGCCGTTACCTTCTTCGCTGCCCACCTCGGTGATGGTGAAGGTGTAAGTCCCTTCCTTCTTAAACGTAATTTTCCCGAGGCTCTGCGGCTCGCCATTTCCACTCACTTCGGCAGTCGTGGATTTGGGCATAACAACCTCATCTTCACTATACTTCGCCTTAGGCTTCAGCTCGAATATGAATTTTTTATTATCCTTAATTACCTCGCCGAACTGTGTTACAGTCTTTTTGACCATGGGTGTGTAGGTCAGCTGGCGGGTATTGGCAAACTTCACCGTCTGGTTGGAGTTCTCCTCGCTGATCGTGCCTCTGTAACCATCCTTCGGATCGGATTCCCAGCCATCCTCCGGCGTCTCTTCCACGGTGTAGCTTGCGCCGATAGGCAGACCTTCTGCCGTCTTGCTCTGGTTGTGCATTAATTCAAATTTTGCCGTACCATTATCAAAGGTCATGCCGCCATATGTTCCGTCGGGGATAGGCTTACCGTCAACTTCTACTGTAACCACAAAGTTAAACAGTTGCTCTGTACTCCCGCCCTCGGTGACAGTTTTAGAGACGGTCAGGCTTCCAGTGGGCTCTTCATCTTTCACCTTTTCATATATATTTTTGAAAATTATATGTGGGACATCGTTACCAATTTGAACATCAGTTACTTTTTTGCCATCGGTAAAAGGGACCTTTTCAACGTTTTCATCGCCTTCTTTATAACATTTAACCTCAGTCTTTTTATACTCATATTTATACCCCTCAAAATCAAGACTATGCGTACCTCCCAGTACTTCGGTTACTGTTAACCCCTTACCAGTTTCAGTGGACATGTTCGGATCATTGTATGGTACCCACACTTTGCCAGCACCGATAATCGTCTCGTTCTTATTCTCTGAGTGGTTTTTCGGGTTCGAATCACCCGGTTCATAATAAATAAGGTTTCCAGTGATATTAAACGTATACACAGTTTCGCGAGGGTCAATCTCTTTTTCCTCGCCGTCCTCAATTACTACAACTTTTTTTTCGATCAGCAAAGCATAACTATCATATGTCTTGTCCTCCTCCGCCAGCGCCACTGTCCCGGCTAAAACAACCAGCAGCAGCATAACCGTCAAGGAAAACAGTTTTTTCCAATTTTTCCTTATCATCTCACCCGAGCTCCTTTCATACCGCATTTAATGTAGAATTACCAAGGCTCTGCGAGCCTTGGTGCTTATATATATAAGCGCGTTTCCGCGATTGTTTTTCCATTTTATGCCACCTCCAGCCTCCGCGTCACCTCTCTGGCAATCTCCGGCATTTTCCCTGTCAGGTAGGGGCCGGGGCACTCGGTGTTCTCATTAAAAAACTGGTGGATGGTCAAATTCCCCTCCGCGTCACCGGTGTAGACCAGCTTCTGGATGCCGTTTCTCCGGCAGATATCCACGCACAGCTCAATGAGGGCTTCATAGGCCGCATCGCTCACGTGCCAGTCCCCGCCGATCTCGTCGTTGGCCACCTCGATGGTCACCGCCTGGTGGTCATTTTCCCGGCTGGAGGAGGTCCAGGCCCGGTCGCGCTCCTCCACATAGAGGGCCACCCGGCCATCCGTATCCACAGCGTAGTTAGACGACGCCTGCCGGTCCCGGTTGCCGAACACCCTCCCCAGCCGCTCCAGCGTCAGCTCCTCCGCCATGTGGTGGATTGTGATTTTTTTGATCCCGTCCGCCCTGGGAAAATCCGCGTTCGGGCTCAGATATACGTAGTCGATCAGCGGGCTGTTCCGTGCAATCACCTCCTCTGTCTCCTGCTCCGTCAGCGTCCGCCCCACCAGCTCCGGCAGAGCCGCCCGGCTGTCCAGGCAGGCCCATAAAACCGCCCCCGCCGCCGCTCCCAGCCCAGCCAAAAGGAGCCAGACGCTCAGAAAAGAACCTTTTTTCTCATTCATAACCTCCCCCTACATTCCAACCCTATACCGGTACACCGTGTAGACAAAGTACAGCGCATACCCCCCAAACAGAACTCTCCACAGACCGCTCCGCATCTGCCGCCCGCCCAGCCGGGGCTCACCGGCAGTCAGCAGGAACAGCGCCGCAATCCCAGGCGAGAACCAGGAGACATCCAGCATATTGTGGGTAAAAAACGCCGCCAGCGCTCCCCGCTCCGCCGCCGTTTTCCGCTTCCGGCAGAACTGGAACAGGATAAACAGCAGCGCGGCCGCCGCCGGAAGCCCCACCTCCACGCCGGTGTGGATCAGGGTGTTGTGGATAAACCAGGTATTGAAGTATTTGTCCCCGCTGTCCAGGTTCAGGTACCTCCAGCGATAGGGCCCCACCCCCAGCAGAGGACGCTCGCCCAGATAACCCAGCCCGTCGGTCATCATCTCCAGCCGCTCTATAAATGTAGCGATGGAGCTGGGCCTCATCACCACAGCGGCTGCGGCCACCAGTGCGCCGGTCCCGGCGATCAAGACCGCCATCCAGGGATACGCCTCCAGAAACCGCCCCAGGGTCCTCCAGCAAAGCACTGCCCACAGTCCGCAAACCAGCACCAGCAGGCACATCCAAGGCCGTCCTGTCCGGTCCCCGGCGAGGAACAGCAGAACCCCGGTTCCAACGCCCAGAGCCGCTTTGGCAAGAAGTTCCCAGGCATACCGCAGGACCTCTCCCCAGGAGACCCGCCGCTTCCGTTCGAGCATCAGCGTCAGCATCCCCACCGCCAGGGCCAAAAAGCTCTCCATAGACAGTGTCAGCGCCAGCGCCGTCAGAATCACCGGCTCCAGATGTACAAGCCAGTTCCACCCCGGCTCCTCCAGACAACCCCTGAGAACAAACCATCCCAAAACCAGGAAGCACCCCAGTGCGTTAGGATTTCCCAGCGGCCATCCCAGCCGTCCCGCCCCGCCAGCCAGCGCCAGCGCGGTAAACCGTAGGATCCCAACCATCGCCGCTCCTCCCGCCCACAGGACGCACAGCCGCCGCAGAAGGAGCCGTCCCCCATCGTCCAGACAGGCCAGCAGAAGGTAGAGCACGGGGAGGATTGCCTGCATAGACACATAGCCCTCCACAGCACTCTCCCCCGCCGCCAGAGCCGAAGCGACGGAAGCCGCGTTGTAGAACAGCAGCGGCAGGAGCACCTTCAGATCTGTCTGGGCGGGCCGCTGCATCAGCCCCACCGCGCATAGCATCACCCCCACCAGTCCCACAAAGACAGGCGAGCCCGCCCCCAATAACGTGAGAATTACCACCGCGAGTGTGAGTATAATTACAATATCGTGATTTAGTAATTTACTGGGCCAGCTTTTCCATTCAACAATCGCGCAATCCCCTCCCATCCAGTATCCGCAGAGAAGCTTCTATAAAGCCCCTATAGCAATTTTAGCAGATATATGATACCACAGAAAGGAAAATTTTTCAATAGTCCGCCATAGAAATATTATTCAAAACAGCGCCTGAATGTTTTTACAATTTTGAAAATACGTTATATTGAAGCGGGTTTCTTCTTTTTATCGGACAATTTTTCCAGGTAAAAATCTCCTGCGCCATGAAATACCGCCCTTCCCTGGAACATATCATTCAGACAGATGGCTTTCAGCCACGTTCCCAGCTGCGCACTCTCCTCCTCCGTCAGCTCCGCAGTGTCAGCCAGCCGTTCCCCCGCATGGACAAAGGATACCGTTTTGATCTCCTGTTTTCCCATCCAAACACCCCCGGACCACCATACGCACCGCCGGGCTGTCCTATGAACCTGGAACGTGCCGGAAAGCGAGGTATCCCTATGCCGGAAATGTCAGCAGCGTCCCTCCCCCGCTCTGCCGCCGTCTATATCCGCGTGTCCACCGAGGACCAAGCCGAGCTCTCTCCGGACAGCCAGCTGGAGGAGATCGAGAAATACGCAGTTCGGGAGAACATGACCATTCTCCGGGAACACATTTATATAGATGCCGGAATCTCCGGGAAAAGGGCGGAACGGCGGCCTGCGTTTCTGGCGATGATCGCTGCCGCTAAGGAGAAGGATTGCCCCTTCTCTGCTATCCTGGTGTGGAAGTTTTCCCGCTTTGCCAGAAACCAGGAGGAGAGCATTTTTTACAAGTCTGTCCTCCGCTCCAAGTGCGGCATCGAAGTTCTCAGCATCACGGAGCCCCTGGCGGCTGGGCCCTTCGGCTCCCTGATGGAGCGGATTATTGAGTGGATGGACGAGTTCTACTCCATCCGCCTCAGCCAGGAGGTCAAGCGCAGCATGGCTGTCAACGCCCAGCGGGGGAAGCTCCAGTGTGCCGCCGCCTTCGGCTACCGGGCGGAGGGAGGGCGGCTCGTGCCGGAGGAGCGGGAGGAAGGCTGGGTCCGGTATATATTTGACAGCTTCCTGGCCGGGAAGGGCTTCTTCTCCATTGCCAGGGAGCTCAACCGCCTGGGGGTACGCACCCACCGGGGGAATCGGTTTGAGAGCAGAACGGTAGAATATATTTTGGGAAACCCCGTCTACACGGGAAAGCTCCGGTGGAATCCCGATGGCCGTGCCCGCCGGAGCGGCGGTGAGAACCTGATTATCGCCGATGCAGAGCACCAGCCGCTGGTTTCTCCGGAGGCCTGGGAGGCCGTTCAATGCCGCCTGAAGGAGGAGAAGGCCCTGCACAGGGGCAAGGCCCGGCCTGCTGAGGAGGGAAAACGGCTGCTGTCCGGTATAGTCCGCTGGGCTGCCTGCGGGGTAACACTGGTTTTCGCAAAGCCCCACTACTATAAATGCGGCAGCTACACCCGGGGCCGCTGCGGGTATTCCCAGCATATCCGCTGTGACCTGCTGGAGGAGGCGGTTCTTGCCCGTCTGGCCGCTGACATCCAGACCACCGGGCAGCTGGATTATGAGATAACAGAGAAACCGCACTCAGGAGGTGGTTTGGCTCCCGCGCTGGAGAGTGCGCTGCGGCAGGTGAAGTTGAAGCAGAGCAGGCTTCTGGATGCCTATCTTGCCAAGGCAATGGATTTAGAGGAGTTCGCCGCCGCCAAAAGGGAGTTAGAGCAGTATGAAGCGGATATCCAGCAGGATTTAGAGGGCTTTCGTGCAGAAGCGAACGTGGATAGCGCGTCTCTTTTGGCGGAAATTGAAGCAGCGCTGGAACAAAATGCTGTTCCAGCGCTGCAAAACAGTGCCCTGCGCGCTATTATTGAACGATGTGTTTTTGATAAAGAAGCCGCTGTCCTTTCTATTGTTTACCGCGCGGACCTTCAGGCACTATCGTAGCCTATTGCAGTTTGGGGGACCGGACGGTGAGCTGGGGGCGTCTCTGCGCTACCTCAGCCAGCGTTTTTCTATGCCATATCCGGAGTTGAAGGGGTTGCTTACAGACATTGGAACTGAGGAGCTCGGACATTTGGAAATGGTTGGAACCATTGTCCACCAGTTGACCCGGAATCTCAGCGAGGAGCAGATCAAAACCGCCGGATTTGATACCTACTTTGTGGACCACACCACTGGTGTATATCCTCAGTTTGCCTCCGGCACCCCCTGGACCGCCGCGACCATGCAGGTTACAGGCGATACTATTGCCGATTTGACAGAGGATTTGGCAGCAGAGCAGAAGGCCCGCGTCACCTACGACAATATCCTGCGCCTGAGCGACGACCCCGACGTAAGCGATGTCATCAAATTCCTCCGCGCCCGGGAAATCGTTCACTTCCAGCGCTTCGGCGAAGGCCTGCGTCTGGCAAAGGAGCGCATGAACCAGAAAAACGTCTACTTCACCAACCCAGCTTTTGACAAATAGCACCCAAAAGGGCAGGATGGCTCCGCCACCCTGCCCTCAGACTGTCGAAAAGGGGCCTGTCTGTCTTCATTACCAGACAGGCCACAAAGTTAATGAGGGATAAAATGTAGGAAGTGGCAGAGGAGGAGGGAGCAAAGCGCTTTCTGGTTTTCCACCTTGCCAGCTTTTTGAGGTTCATGGCAGCAAATTTAAGCCTCACCCAGTT
>JAIEIQ010000188.1 GCA_029065305.1 Oscillospiraceae bacterium | reverse complement strand
AACGACACAGGGGCGGGACGCTGGTGTTTCTCATGGGGGTGGGGGCTCTGCCGGAGATTGTCTCCGGCCTGCTGGAGGCCGGGATGGACCCGGACACCCCCGCCGCTATGGTGGAGCGGGGGACCACGCCCCTCCAGCGGCGGTGTACGGCGGCGCTGAGGGATCTGCCGGATCGGGCGGCGGCAATGGGGATTTGCAGTCCCGCCGCGATTATCGTGGGGCAGGTCTGCGCCCTGGCGGAGAAATTCGACTGGTTTGACCGCCTGCCGCTGAAAGGCCGGAGGATCCTGGTGACGCGCCCCAGGGAACGGACCGGGACGCTGGCGGAGAAGCTGCGGGCGCTGGGGGCGGATGTGACGGAGTGCCCCTGCATTGATATTGTGCCCCTGGACCCCTGCCCGGCGCTGGAGGAGGCCTTGGGCAATCTGTCCAGGTATGAATGGCTGGCCTTCACCAGCCCCGCCGGGGTGGAGACAGTCTGGAACCGCCTGCGGGCGCTGGGGAAAGATGCCCGAATCTTCGGCGGTGTTAGGCTGGCGGCTGTCGGCGGCGGCACCGCAAAGGCCCTGGAGGACTGCGGCCTTTCCGCCGATCTGGTTCCGGAGATATACGATGCCAAGCATTTGGGGGAGGCCCTGGCGGAGCGCGCGAGGGGGAACGTCCTGATTCTGCGGGCGCAGGAGGGCTCCCCGGCTCTGACCGGGGCCCTGGACCGGGCGGGGGTCCCCTATGACGATATCGCGGTCTACCGCACCGTCTATGGAGCTCCCCAGCCGGAGGAGCTGCGGAGAGCCCTGGAGACGGGGGAGCTGGAGTATGTGACCTTCACCTCTGCCTCCACCGTAAAGGGCTTCGTCTCCGCCGTGGGGACGGATGCGGACTTTGGGAGAATCCTGGGCCTGTGCATCGGGGAACAGTCCGCCAGTGAGGCAAGAAAATACGGAATTCCCGTCAAAATCGCGAAAAAAGCGGCCATAGACGCCCTGGTGGAGCTGGCCGCCGAACAATCTGAGGAGGAATGACCATGGACCTGACCAACCGCCCCCGCCGCCTGCGGCGAAACGACGCCGTGCGCCGCATGTGCCGGGAGACCCGGGTGAGCACGGACGCCCTTATCTACCCCGTCTTCATCGACGAGGCCCTCTCCGGCGTCCGGCCCATTGAGAGCCTGCCGGGGCAGAACCACTACGGCCTGGACAGCGTGTGCCAGGCGGTGGAGGAGTGCCTGACCCACGGGGTGGGGCGGTGCATCCTCTTCGGCCTGCCTAGGGAGAAGGACGCCTGCGGCTCCTCCGCCTGGGCCCAGCGGGGCGTGATCCAGGAGGCCGTGCGGATCATCAAGGTGAAATACCCCGACTTCTATGTCATCACCGACGTGTGCCTGTGCGAGTACACCAGCCACGGCCACTGCGGCCTGCTGGACGGCCAGGAGGTGGACAACGACAGGACCCTGGAGCTGCTAGCCAAGACCGCCCTCAGCCACGCCGCCGCCGGAGCGGACATGGTGGCTCCCTCGGATATGATGGACGGGCGGGTGGCGGCTGTCCGCGCCGCCCTGGACGGGGCCGGGCTCCAGAACACCCCCATCATGGCCTACTCCGCCAAGTACGCCTCCGCCTTTTACGGGCCCTTCCGCGCCGCCGCCGGGTCGGCCCCGGCCTTTGGGGACCGGCGGGGGTACCAGATGGACCCCCACAACCGGCGGGAGGCCCTGCGGGAGTGTGAGCTGGACATCCGGGAGGGGGCGGATATCCTGATGGTCAAGCCGGCGCTGAGCTACCTAGACGTGATTCGGGAGTGCCGGGACCGGTTCGGCCTGCCCCTGTGCGCCTACTCGGTGTCCGGGGAGTACGCCATGATCAAGGCCGCTGCCAGGGCCGGGCTTATCGACGAGGGGCGGGTGATGTGCGAGAGCGCCCTGTCGGTATTCCGGGCGGGGGCGGACATGCTGATTACATACTACGCCAAGGAGCTGGCGGACGCCATTCGGAGGGGGGACATCGGCTGAAGGGCCGGACGGATGTGAAAGGAGAAGAACACGTGATTGACTTTGAGAATGCCAAATTTCTAAAGCTGCGGGCGGTGGAGGGGAAGACCTTCGCCTCTACCCTGGCCCCCATGTTTGTCCAGGGGGAGTACATCGTCCAGGCGTTTCAGACCGTCCGGGACGGGGTGGTCTTTACCAACAAGCGCATCTTCGCCATCAACGTCCAGGGGGTCATCGGAAAGAAGAAGGACTTCACCATTCTGCCCTACAAGCGCATCCAGGCCTTTTCCATTGAGACCGCCGGGGTGTTCGACATGGACAGCGAGCTTCAGCTCTGGTTCAGCGGCCTGGGCCGGGTGACCTTCGAGTTCAGCTCCAACGCCAATGTGACGGAGATTTGCAGGCTTATCAGCGAGAATATGCTGTGAGCGGTGAGCCCCCGTTTTAATCGTTAAAAGAGTGAAATTGGAACGAAGAAATTCACATTGAGGGCTAAACTTTTTACAGTTAGGGCCGATAAAATATAAGGACGATTTGGACAGTTGGGTACTGGAATGTACTGCGCTTGCCGCGAAAACAAAATCACAGCATACCACATGCAGGGGGCGGGCTTCGGCCCGCCCCCGCATCACTATATCAACAAACGAGGTGCCGCTATGACGGAAAATCGTAATCCAATCCGCACCGTTCTCCCGCGCCCGCAGTGGAGGCCCGCGCGTCTGATCAGGGAGGGCGGGAGATGAAGGTTGTTATTTTGGCCGGCGGACTGGGCACCCGCATCAGCGAGGAGAGCCACTTGAAGCCCAAGCCTATGATTACCATCGGCGAGCAGCCCATTTTGTGGCACATCATGAAATATTACTCCAGCTTTGGCTTTCACGATTTTATCATCTGCTGCGGGTATAAGGGACATATTATCAAGGAGTATTTCGCGGACTACTACCTATACCGCTCCGATGTGACCTTTGATTTTTCCGCCGAGAACCGGATGACTGTCCACGCGAATATCGCCGAACCCTGGCGGGTGACGTTGGTGGACACCGGATTGAATACCCAGACCGGCGGGCGGGTCAAGCGGGTGCAGAAGTACATCGGGGACGA
>JAIEIQ010000187.1 GCA_029065305.1 Oscillospiraceae bacterium | reverse complement strand
GGGGTGGACCCCGCCGCCCGGGACTTTATCCTGGGCACCATCCTCACCAACTACAACGAGGACGGCACCGTCCTCATCTCCACCCACCTCATCAGCGATATCGAGAAAGTGCTCGACGAGGCCATTTTCCTCAAGCAGGGCCATATCACCCTTCACGACACCGTGGACAACATCCGGGAGCGGGAGGGCAAGAGCGTGGACGCTCTGTTCCGGGAGGTCTTCCGGGCTCCCAACTATGAAGGAGGTGCGTTCTGATGTTTGGAAAGCTTCTGAAATACGACTTCCGATCCATGTGGAAGCAGTTCGCGTTTATCTGGCCCGCCGCCCTGGTGCTGGCCGTGGTCAACCGCTTCACCCTGAACGGCCTGGACAGCACCAGCTCCGTGGGGGAGACCACCGCCGGCTTGGCGATGCTGGTCTACGTGGCGATTCTCATGGCTATGTTCATCGTCGCCGTCATCTTCACCATCCAGCGGTTCTACAGGGGCCTGCTGGGGGACGAGGGCTATCTGATGCACACCCTGCCGGTGAAGCCCTGGCAGCTGGTCGCCTCCAAGCTCATCTGCGCCGTTGTGACCACCGCCGCCAATGTGGCCGTGGCGATTCTGTCCATGCTGCTGATCCTCCCCTGGGATCGGGAGGCTGTGCGGGAGGTGTTCGAGGCCTTCCGGTATCTCTTCTCCCACTGGAACATGGAGAGCACCCAGGTTATCATCGCCATACTGGAGTTCACTCTGTTCACGCTGGTCTCCTTCGCCGTCGGCTACCTCCATCTGTACCTGGCGATGGCCCTGGGCCACCTCTTCAACAAGAACCGGGTTGCCATGAGCGTTGCCGCCTTTATCGCCCTCCAGGTGGCTGTCAGCATCCTGGGCAACACGATCCTGCCGCCCATCACCGATCTAATCTCCCCCTTCGTCCACAACTTCACGGGCATGGAGGGCTTCCACGCCGCCATGTGGTTTGCTATCGCTACAGAGCTTGCCGCCTCCGCCGTCTACTTCGTGGGGACAAACTACATTCTCCACAACCGGCTGAATCTGGAATAAGGAGAACGCCAAGAGGAAACGGACGATCTCCAAACGCTCATCACCTGACAAGATGCGGCCCGGACAGGTCTAACCTGTCCGGGCCGCGCATATGGTCTAGGGGTGATGAGAGATGAAGCGAGCGTTTCCCCTGCTGGCGGTTCTTCTGGTGGGCGTCCTGCTCCTGCTCCAGCCGGAGCGGGCCTCGGAGGCCGCCCGGGACGGGCTGGCCCTGTGCGCGGGGACGGTGATCCCGTCCCTGTTTCCCTTTATGGTGGTGGTGTCCATGCTGCTCCAGCTGGGGCTGGCGGAAGCCCTCCAGGGCTTCTGCGCCCCCTTCATGGGGCCTCTGTTCCGGATGCGTGGGGTGTGCGCCCTGCCGCTGCTGACGGGGCTGCTGGGGGGCTACCCGGCGGGGGCCAAGACGGCGGCGGACCTCTACCGCCAGGGGCTGCTGACCCGCCGGGAGGCGGCGCTGCTGCTGGGCTTCTGCGACAACTGCGGCCCGGCGTTTCTGCTGGGCTTCACAGGCGCGGGGGTGCTGGGCAGCGCACGGGCCGGGGTGTGGCTGTATCTGATCCACACAGGCTCGGCTCTGCTGACGGGGATGGTCCTCTGCCGGATCGCGCGGGATCGCGGGGCGCCCCCTCCGGCGGGGCGGAGCGCCGTCAAGCCGGCCGGCCTCCCCCAGGCTTTGACCGCCGCCGTCTCCGGCTGCGCGGGGGCTATGGTGAACATCTGCGCCTTTGTGGTGCTCTTCCGGACGCTGGCGGGGCTGCTGCCGGCGGGGACGCCGCCGGTGCTGGCGGGATTCCTGGAGATGGTGACGGGCGTTGCCGGCCTCCGGCCGGGGCGGGAGGGGTTCATTCTGGCCTCGGCCCTCACCGCCTGGGGCGGGCTCTCCGTCCACTGCCAGGGGCTCTCGTCCATCCTCCCGGCGGGCCTGACGGCCAAGTGGCACTGGGCCGGAAAGGGCCTTCAGGCGGGCGTCGCGGCCGCGTTAGCCGCTGCGGCTTTCCCGTTCCTCCAGCTCCATATGTAAGCGCAAAAGCGGGCGGTCCCTTGGGGACCGCCCGCTTTTTTACAGATATCTGTCCACCAGCATCTGCCGCCGGGGCGCGGCCTCCTCCAGGAGGCACAGGAGCCGGTCGGGGATGGTGTCCGTATAGCTGACCTCCAGCAGCGCCTGCCCGGTCTGGGCCACCGCCTCCCGGGCCAGCAGCTCCGGGTCCAGAAAGTCCTCATGCTGGAGGGAAACATGGATATCCGTATCCAGCGCCAGCCAGATTCCGTAGTCCTCCAGCAGCGTGTAGGACTCCCGGCGGTACATCAGCATCATCTGGGGCAGGAGCATCCGCTCCGTCAGCCCCGCGTGGAAATCCCGGAGCACTGGGTCGTGCCGCTCCGCCAGCCAGCTCGTCTCTCCGGCCAGCAGGGCCCGGCATTCCGCCTCCGCCACCATGGCGGTAGCGGTGGTTCCCCCCTCCCGCCGCTCCAGCAGCAGGAAGGTGGGGTCGCTGTTGTAGTAGCGCAGGGCGAAGCGGGCCTCCGTCCGCTCCTCCCGGCCCGGCAGGGCCTTATGTATATAGCTGGCAAAGCCCAGGGTGTGGACCCAGCCGCTCCCGCGTCCCCCGTCCGCCGCTCCGGCGGCGGTCAGGCGGCTGCGCAGGGTCTGGTAGTCGGTCTGGTTCAGGGCGTATCTCAGCTCGTGTCCGCTGGGGTATGTGTTCTCCATTGGGCATCCTCCTTTTTACATTTGTCAGGATAGACCAAGAAAAAGAACTGGTTATGTCAGGGATTTGAACAAAGTGTTAAAAACCATGAAGAC
>JAIEIQ010000186.1 GCA_029065305.1 Oscillospiraceae bacterium | reverse complement strand
AGCCTGAGCCGGCGCCCGCCTTCCTCCCCGGCGGCGAGGTCCCGGCGGAGCCGGAGCCGATCCGGCTGACGCAGTCTCAGCTCCAGTCCCTGGAGGGCCGCAAGCGCCTGCTCGTGGAGAAGGCCGAAAAGGTGGAGCTCCTGCTCTCCGGCCGCAGCAGGTCCGTCCTGCCGGAGCTGACGGACGAGGAGGGGCTGTACTCCGAGAGAAAAACCCAGGCCCTGATCGGCCAGCTGATCGGGCACGTCTGCTTCTATTACCAGATCCGGCGGCAGGCGGCGCTGAAGGTCAAGGAGCAGGCCTGCCTGCGCAGCTTCTTCTACTGCGCCCTGCGCCTGTCGGCCAGCCGGCCCCCCTGGCTTCCCGAGATCCGGGGGGCGTTCCAGGACCTTCTGCTCTGCGCGCGGCGGACGTACTATCCGAACCGGGTCAGCCTTTACTACGAGGAGCTGTACAACCCCGCGAAAAACGACGATTTCTTTATCTGGATGGACGAGTGCTACGAGCTGCTCACCGGCCAGCGCGTGACCGCGCACATCTCCGCCGTGGACGAACAGCTGGCCCGGGACACCTATTGGGAGGAGATCGCCGAGTTGAACAAGCAGATTGAGGGCGCGTTTGACTCGGACGAGCCCTGGAGCGACAGCGAGCTCTATGGTGGGGAGGACTGGGAGACCTGGCAGCTGGAGCGGCAGGAGATCGAGGAGGAGCAGCTGCGGGAGAGCCTCCGGGAGAATCAGCGGCGGCAGGACTGGGCCCGGAGCTTTCCGGAGCCCCAGCGCTTCTGCCAGCATTACCTGCTGCTGCGCGAGCTGTATTTTGATGTCAGGATGCAGGACACGCTGCCCCAGACCGTGGAGCGGGTGCTGGACGCCCTCCTCCAGGAGCGGTCCGACAGCTATTTCCTGGACAACGATGTATTTTCCTCCGCCAGCAAGCTGCTGGACGACGCCGCGGAGCAGCTGAATAAGCTGCTGCGGGCGCTTCCGCCGGTGTGATATCAAAGGAGGGCTGAAATGGAAAAGGTTATTTGGGCAAAAAGCTATATCAATTCCCTGCGCAGGATGTCCCCCACCATGCAGAGCCGGGCGACGTGGGCGATGATGCAGTTTATGGAGAATAAATACACGAAGAGCCTGAATTACGAGAAGCTCCACGGCTGCAGGGAGGAAAACATCAGCTCCATACGGATTGCCGACGGCTTTCGGACCATCCTCTGCCGGGTCCCCAAGCTGGACTCCTATCTGTTTCTTTACGCGGACCAGCACGACAGCGCCTACGACTGGGCGCGTAAGGCCGTGATATCGCTGGACAGCGAGACGGCGACTATTCAGATATATGACGCCGCCGGCACGGAGACCGCGCCGGCGGAACAGGGGCTGTTCCCGGCGGATAAATACTCGGACAAGTCTCTGCGGCGCCTGGGCGTTCCGGAGGAGCTGCTGCCCCAGGTGCGGTCCGTCCGGGATGCCGCCGAGCTGCTGGAGCCGGCGGCCACCCTCCCCGAGGAGGTGCGGGAGCGGCTGTTTGATTTGGCCACCGGGACTCCGCTGCCCGATATTCTGGCGGAGATTGAGGCCAATAAGGCGGCTGCCGGCGGCGACCCCATGAAAAATCCGGAGACGCTGCGCTCCTTCTTCGTTCTCCCCAGCGACCCGGACCTGTGCGAGGCCATTTTGCAGGGCAGCATGGAACAGTGGCGCGTGTTCCTTCACCCCGCGCAGCGCAAGCTGGTTGAGGAGCGCTTCGCGGGGCCGGTGCTGGTCCTGGGCGGGGCCGGCACGGGCAAGACCATTACCGCCCTGCACCGGGCCAAGGCGCTGGCCGGCCGCATGATCGCGGAAAAAACACCGGGCAGGATTCTCTATACCTTCTACACGGTGAACCTGGCCGACGATATCAGTGAAAAGCTGCGCAGCATCTGTACCGTCGAGGAATTCAGCCGCATCGACGTTCTGAATGTGGACAAGCTGACCCGGCTCCACACCCTTCCCGGCTATGAGCAGGCCAGTATCCTCTACCCCGGAGACAAAACGCTCCGGCAGCTGTGGGACGACGCCATCTCCATCGGCGATCCCCGGCGCCCCTATCCCGCCGCCTTTTATCAGGGGGAGTGGGAAAATATCATCGCCGAGCAGGAGGCGTTTACCCTGGAGGATTATCTCAAGGTGCGCCGGGCCGGCGGCGGGAGGCCCCTGTCCGCCAGGCAGCGGGAGGAGCTCTGGCCTGTCTTTGAGGCCTATCAAGCGCAGATGGACCGGCTCCGCCTGTTCGACTATAAAACCGCGTCGTACCGGTACCGCCAGGGCATCGCCAGCCGGCCGGATCCGCGGTACCGCCACATCATTGTGGATGAGGCGCAGGATTTCGGCTCCTGCAGTCTGCGCCTGCTGCGCACGCTGGCAGGCCCGGAGCGGGAGGACGATCTCTTCCTGGTGGGGGACACCCGGCAGCGCATCTATGACCGCCGGGTCTCCCTGTCCGCCTGCGGCATTCAGGTGCAGGGCCGGATCCGCCGGCTGTGGCTGAACTACCGCACCACCTATGAGCTGCAAAGATCCGCCATTCAAATGCTGGAGGGGGAGTCCTTTGACGATCTGAACGGCGAGACGGACCCTCAGCTTCGCTATTTTTCCTGTACCTCCGGAGCGCTGCCGCAGGTGAGAGCCTTTCACAGGGAGGAGGAGGAAATCCAGTGGATCGCGTCGGAAGTACAGCAGCTGATAGACAGCGGCGTGCCCGCCTCGGATATCTGCCTGACCGCCTACACCAATAAACAGGTCAAGCAGTACATCAAGCAGCTCAGCGACAGCGGCCTGCGCGTCTATGAGCTGAAAAACAGGGCGGACGACCGGAGCCTGGAGGGAATCCGCATAGGGACCATGCACCGCGTCAAAGGGCTGGAATTTCAGTATATGTTTATTGTCGGGGTAAATCAGGGCGTATTTCCTCCGGCAGCCGCCGGCCAGTCCAAGGAAACTCTGAAGCGGGCCAAGTGCCTGCTGTATGTCGCCCTGACCCGCGCACAGAAGGGCGCGTATGTCTGCGGCTATGGGAGGGCTCCGTCGGAATTTCTGGTCGGGCTGAATGCCGCGATGGAGAGACAGACCCCTGTGGCGCGGCAGGCGTAGTCCGCCGGAGCCCGCCGGTGTGTCTCAGTCTTTATTATGGCTGATAAACAACAGGGTCTGCCCCGGGCCGGGCTGGGACTGCCAAAACCGGTAGCCCAGCTGGTCAAAAGCCCGGAGGTCGTCCGGCGCTGTGATCCGGTTCTCCGCCAGCCAGCGCACCATCTGGCCCCGGGCCATTTTGCACCTGGTGCCCTTCTCGATAACCCTGCCGTCTCTCAGCTCGCCAAAAACGCAGGTGACAAGCCGGACGGACTTGGGCAGGCAGGGCGACACCGCTTTGCTGTACTCCTTGGAGGCCAGGTTGAGCACCAGATCTGTTTCCGAGGCCAGCTGCCTGGCCAGACGGTCTCCCCAGAACTGGTACAGGTCCCGGCAGCCGTCCACTGACAGCTTGGCCTGCATCTCCAGCCGGTAGGGGGCCACGCCGTCAAAGGGGCGCAGCAGGCCGTAGAAGCCGGAGAGGATGCGCAGGTGCTCCCGGAGATACTCCAGGTGCGCCGTCTCCATTACGCCGGGGGCCATATAGCGGTACTGGATGCCCTCATAGGCAATGATGGCGGGGGTGAGACTGCGGCGCAGGTCCATATGCTCAAGGCGCTCCGTGTTCAGCCTGGCGATGGCGCCGCTGCACCTCCAGAGGGCCTGCAATTCCTTGGGGGACATCCCTTGAAGGGCCTCCTTCAGCCGCTCCGTCCGCTCCAGAAAAGCGGGCAGACTGTCCACGGCAAAGCTGTCCGTATCCACAATCATTTTTTTGGCCGGGGCGATGATAACGCGCATGGGGCAGTCCTCCTCTCATAGCCGCGGGAGCAGCGCCGCCGCAGAGAAGCCCGGCGGAGCGGCTGGTGTGATATCCAATAAAATACCACATGCGGCAGAGAAACGCAAACTGTGCGGGGAAACGGAAAAAACGCTTGCAATTTCTTCCCAAGTGTGGTATCCTGTCATGGCGAGAAAGGGCGGTCCTCTGTCAAGGGGCGGAGCGGAAAAGCCTCTGCCCGGCTGAAATTGTTATGAACGCCTATATATTAGGAGGAAAAATCCATGGATCTCATCAAAGAGCTGACCAAATCCCAGATCAAGGAAACGACCCCTGTGCAGATCGGCGACACCGTGAAGGTGCACGTGAAGGTCAAGGAGGGCGCCCGGGAGCGCATCCAGGTCTTCGAGGGCACCGTCATCGCCAAGAAGCACGGCGGGATTGAGGAGACGATGACCGTCCGCCGCATGTCCTACGGCGTGGGCGTGGAGAAGGTGTTCCCCATCAACTCCCCCACCATCGACAAGGTGGAGGTGGTCCGCCACGGCGTGGTCCGCCGGGCGAAGCTGTACTACCTGCGCGGCCGCGTGGGCAAGGCAGCCAAGATCCGCGAGAAGCTCTAAAAGCAGGCAGCGAGTGGAAGGTCCCGCCGGACGGCGGGACCTTCCACTCGCTAGATTAAAGAAAAAGGAGGCTGCATCTTGAATTTAAAACAGATCTTCGCCCCCCGGGACATGACCGAGGGTCCGCCCTGGCAGCGCATCGCGGAGTTTGCCGTCCCCATGCTTGCCGGCAATCTGGCCCAGCAGCTCTACAACACCGCGGACTCCATTGTGGTGGGCAGGTATGTGGGGGACAACGCCCTGGCCGCTGTGGGCAGCGCCGCGCCCATTCTGAATCTGCTGCTGGCCTTCTTTGTGGGCATCGCCACCGGGGCCGGCATTGTCATCAGCCAGAACTTCGGCGCGGGAAACCGGGAGAAGCTCTCCGAGTCCATCGGCAACTGCATCACCCTAGCGGCGATTGCCTCCCTGCTCACGACGGTTATCGGGGTGGCGGTCACCACGCCCCTGCTGCGCCTGCTGGAAACGCCGGCCTCCATCATCGACTGGAGCGGCGGCTACCTGCACATCATCTTCTGGGGCGTGGCCGGGTGCGCCTTTTACAACATTCTCTCTGGCATCCTCCGGGGCATGGGGGACTCGGTGTCCGCCCTGGGCTTTCTGCTGGTGTCCACGGTGCTCAACATCGGGCTGGATGTCTGGTTTGTGGCCGGGTTTGACATGGGGGTGCCCGGGGTGGCCCTGGCTACGGTGCTGGCCCAGGGGATCTCCGCCGTCCTGTGCCTTGTCAAGCTGCTGTGTATGCGGGACGTCTTCGATCTGACGCCTGCCGCCCTCCGCTTGCGGCGGGACAGCGCCCTGCGGATTGTCCGCATCGGCATCCCCTCCGGCATCACCCAGGCCATTATGTCCCTGGCGATGCTGGTGGTCCAGTCCCTGACCAACAGCATGGGGGAGGTGGTCATCGCCTGCAACGTGATCATCATGCGGGTGGACGGCTTCGCCATGATGCCCAACATGACCTTCGGACAGGCCATGAGCGTCTACACCGGCCAGAACGTGGGGGCCGGGCGGCTGGACCGCGTCCA
>JAIEIQ010000185.1 GCA_029065305.1 Oscillospiraceae bacterium | reverse complement strand
GCCGGGGCCATCCGCCTGGAGCTGGCCCAGTACCGGGAGATGGAGGTGTTCACCCAGTTCTCCAGCGATCTGGACGAGGCCACCAAGCGCCAGCTGGCCTACGGCCAGGGGCTCATGCGCCTGCTGCGGCAGCGCCAGTACGCCCCTCTGGCCCAGCACCAGCAGGTGATAGTGCTGACAGCCGCCCTGGACCACGTGATGCAGGCGGTGCCCCTGGAGGAGCTGGACCGCTTCCGGGACGGCCTGCTGGCCTTCGCGGAGGAGGAGGCGGCGGACCTGTGCCGGCGGATCGACCGGACCGGGCAGCTGCCCGGGGAGGACCGGGAGGAGCTTCTGGCCCTGTCCCGGCGGTTCCTGGAGGCGTTCCAGGCGGACGGAAGGCGCGGAGGCTGATATGGCGGGAACGAAGGAGATCAAGACCCACATGGAGAGCGTGCGGGAGACGCGGAAGATCACCAACGCCATGTACCTCATCGCCTCCACCAAGCTCCGCCGCGCCCGGCAGGAGCTGGACAACACCCGGCCCTACTTTGAGGCCCTGCGGGGGGAGATCAAGCGGATTTTCCGCACCGTCAGCGATGTGGACAGCCGCTACTTCTACCCCATCGGCGACGACACCCCTCTGGAGGGAACCTACGGCTGTCTGGTCATCACCGCTGACAAGGGGCTGGCGGGGGCCTACAACCAGAACGCCATCAAGGAGGCCATGCGGCTGCTGGACCAGCACCCGGACACAAAGCTCTTCGTGGTGGGGGAGTACGGGCGGCGCTTCTTCGCCTCCCACGGGATCCCCATAGAGCGCAGCTTCCTCTACACCGCCCAGAACCCCACCATGGCCCGGGCCAGGGAGATCAGCGCCCTGCTGCTGGACGGCTACGACCGGGGGGAGCTGCGGCAGATCTTCGTGGTCTACACCGATATGGCCGGTGCCATGTCCTTTCAGGCCCGGTCCACCCGGCTGCTCCCCTTCCACCGGAGCCACTTCGCCCCCCCGGAGGGGGAGCGGGCGGTAACGGAGCCCTTTGAGTTTCTTCCCAGCGTCACGGCGGTGCTCGACAGCATGATGGCCAGCTATGTGTCCGGCTTTCTCTACAGCGCCCTCATCGACAGCTTCTGCTGCGAGCAGAACGCCCGGATGACGGCGATGGACAGCGCCAACCAGAACGCGGAGAAGCTCTTGGGGGAGCTGTCCCTGCAGTTCAACCGGGTCCGCCAGGCGGGCATCACCCAGGAGATCACCGAGGTCTCCGCCGGGGCCATGGCCCAGCGGCAAAAGCACAGGAAGGAAAGGTGAGGGATTTGGAGAGAGGGATTATTGTACAGATATCCGGCCCCGTGGTGGACGTGGAGATCCAGAGCGGGGAGCTCCCCCGCCTGCGGGAGGAGCTGACGGTGGAGAAGGACGGGGCGGTGCGGGTCATGGAGGTGGCCCAGCACGTCAGCCACAGCACCGTGCGCTGCATCATGCTCTCCCCCAGCGAGGGCCTGGCCCGGGGCCTGGCCGTGGACGTGCCGGGGCGCACCATCCAGGTGCCCGTGGGCAGGGCCACCCTGGGGCGGATGTTCAACGTGCTGGGCCAGCCCATCGACGGCGGCGGGCCCCTGCCGGAGGACACGCCGGTGCGGAGCATCTACCGCAGGCCCCCCACCTTTGAGGAGCAGAGCCCGGCGGTGGAGATCCTGGAGACGGGCATCAAGGTCATCGACCTGCTGGAGCCCTACCCCAGAGGGGGGAAGATCGGCCTCTTCGGCGGGGCCGGCGTGGGCAAGACGGTGCTCATCCAGGAGCTCATCCACAACGTAGCCATGGAGCACGGGGGCTACTCCATCTTCACCGGCGTGGGCGAGCGCAGCCGCGAGGGCAACGACCTGTGGCGGGAGATGGCCGAGAGCGGCGTGTCCGGCAAGACCGCCCTGGTCTTCGGCCAGATGAACGAGTCCCCCGGCGTGCGTATGCGGGTGGCCCTGTCGGGGCTGACCATGGCGGAGTACTTCCGGGACAAGGAGCACAAGGACGTGCTGCTGTTCATCGACAACATCTTCCGCTTTGTCCAGGCGGGCAGTGAGGTGTCCACCCTCCTGGGGCGGATGCCCTCCGCCGTGGGCTACCAGCCCACCCTTGCCAATGAGATGGGGGAGCTCCAGGAGCGCATCACCTCCACCCGGGATGGGTCTGTGACCTCGGTGCAGGCGGTGTACGTGCCGGCGGACGACCTGACGGACCCGGCCACCGCCACCACCTTCGCCCACCTGGACGCCACCACGGTGCTCAGCCGGAAGATCTCCGAGCAGGGCATCTACCCGGCGGTGGATCCCCTGGAGTCCTCCTCCCGGATTCTGGAGGCGGACGTGGTGGGGGCGGAGCACTACCGGGTGGCCCGAAAGGTCCAGGAGATCCTGGAGAAGTACCGGGAGCTCCAGGACATCATCGCCATTCTGGGCATGGATGAGCTCAGCGACGAGGACCGCTCGACGGTGGCCCGGGCAAGACGGCTCCAGCGGTTCCTGGCCCAGCCCACCCATGTGGCGGAGAAGTTTACCGGCATCCCTGGGGTCTACGTGCCCCTCAAGGACACCCTGGAGAGCTTTGCCGCCATTGTGGACGGCGAGCTGGACCAGTACCCGGAGGCGGCCTTCTACAATGTCGGCGCCTGGCGGGACGTGGTGGAGAAGGCCCGGCGGCTGGAAGGGGGCGGGGCGTAGATGGAGTCCTTTCAGGTCCACATTCTGGCCGCGGACAGGACGTTCTACGAGGGTCCCTGCGAGAGCCTGACCATCCCCACCAGCGACGGGGAGCAGGGGATTCTGGCCCACCACAGCGCCATGATCGCCGCCGTGCAGCCCGGGACCCTGCGCTACCGGGTGCCGGGGCAGGGGGTTCAGCTGGCGGCTGTGTCCCCCGGCATGGTGAAGGTGGAGGCCAACGAGGTGCTGGTGCTGGTGGACGCCGCCGAGCGGCCCGAGGAGATCGACGAGGCCCGGGCCCGGCGGGAGGCCGACGAGGCCCGGGAGGCGATTTTGCA
>JAIEIQ010000184.1 GCA_029065305.1 Oscillospiraceae bacterium | reverse complement strand
GAAGTATATCCCCGCCAAGGAGGAGTTCCTCACCGCCTACACCCCCTATCAGGCGGAGATGAGCCAGGGTGTGCTCCAGTCCATCTTTGAGTACCAGACCATGATCTGCGAGCTCACCGGCATGGACGTATCCAACGCCTCCGTCTATGATGGGGCTGCCGCCGCCGCCGAGGCTGCGGCTATGTGCCGGGATCGGAAGCGCCGGGTGACGCTGGTTTCCGCCGCCGTCCACCCGGACACCATCAACACCATGCGGACCTACTGCTACGGCACCGGGGATGAGCTGCGGGTGGTGCCGGTGAAGAACGGACGGACGGATCTGAACGCCCTGCGGGAGATGCTGACCCTGGATGTGGCCTCCATGTGCGTCCAGCAGCCCAACTTCTTCGGCCTCTTTGAGGACGCGGGGGCCATCAGCGAGGCGGTCCACGAGGCGGGAGCGATGTACATTCTCTCCCGCAACCCCATTGCCCTGGCGGTCATGAAGACGCCCCGGGAGTACGGCGCGGACGTGGCGGTAGGGGAGGGTCAGCCTCTGGGGATGCCCATCGGCTGGGGCGGACCCTATCTGGGCTATATGGCCACAACAGCCAAGCACATGCGCAAGCTCCCCGGCCGCATCGTCGGCGAGACCGTGGACAGCAAGGGGGAGCGGGCCTACGTCCTCTCCCTCCAGGCCCGGGAGCAGCACATCAGACGGGAGAAGGCCAGCAGCAACATCTGCTCCAACCAGGCCCTGTGCGCCTTGACTGCCGGGGTGTACATGTCCGCCATGGGGCCCGCCGGTATGGCTGGGGCTGCGAATCAGTCCATGTCCAAGGCCCACTATCTGGCGGCGGAGCTCTGCAAAATTCCCGGCGTGTCCATGAAGTTCCCGGGGGCCTTCTTCCACGAGTTTGTGGTGGAGATGCCCAGGGCTGAGGCGGTTCTCGCCGCCCTGGAGGAGGCCGGGATTCTGGGCGGACTGCCTGTGGAGGGCGGTGTGCTCTGGTGCGCCACAGAGAAGGTTTCCAGGAGTGAGCTGGACCGGGCGGTTTCCATTGTGAAGGAGGTGTGCGGGAAATGAAGCTGATTTTTGAGAAGAGCGTTCAGGGCCGGTCCTCGGCCTACCTGCCCCCCTGCGACGTGGAGTGCGCCGATCTGCCAGAGAGCCTCCGCCGGGAGAGTGCCCCCCGCCTGCCGGAGCTCAGCGAGACGGATGTGTCCCGCCACTATACGGAGCTCAACCACAATGTCCACGGGGTGAACTGCGGGTTCTATCCCCTGGGATCGTGCACGATGAAGTACAATCCCCGGATTGACGAGGAGATCGCGGCTCTGCCGGGCTTCACGGGGATCCATCCGTTGGCCCCCGCTCACGCGGTGAAGGGGTGCCGGGAGGTGCTGGACACCGCGAGGAGGTATCTCTGCGAGATCACCGGCATGGACGATATGACCTTCCAGCCCGCCGCCGGAGCCCACGGGGAGTTTACCGGGGTGCTGCTCATCAAGCAGTACCACGACGCCCGGGGGGACAAGAAGCGGACGAAGATCATCGTCCCCGACTCCGCCCACGGCACCAACCCCGCCACCGCCGCCATGTGCGGCTATCAGGTGGTTAACATCGCCTCCGCCCCCAATGGCTGTGTGGATCTGGAGGCTTTGAAGGCGGCGCTGGGAGAGGATACGGCGGGGCTGATGCTCACCAACCCCAACACGGTGGGGATCTTTGATGAGAATATCCTGGAGATCACGAGGCTTGTTCACGAGGCCGGAGGGCTGTGCTACTATGATGGGGCCAACCTCAACGCTGTTATGGGTGTGGTCCGTCCCGGGGATATGGGCTTTGACTGTATTCACCTGAATCTTCACAAGACCTTTGCCACCCCCCACGGCGGCGGCGGTCCCGGCGCGGGAGCGGTGGGGTGCAAGGAAACTCTGAAGCCCTACCTGCCGGCCTCCGCTCTGATGGACGGCGGGGAGCATGTCCAGGTTCGGTCCTTCGCCGGGAACTTCCTGGTGGTGGTGAAGGCTCTGGCCTATCTGCTGACTCTGGGGCGGGAGGGCGTGCCGGAGGCGGCGCAGAACGCGGTCCTCAACGCCAACTATCTGATGGAGAAGATCAAGCCCGCCTTCCGGCCCGCTTTTGACAGGCTGTGTATGCACGAATTTGTGCTGGATCTGGGCGAGTTTAAGAAGGAGACCGGGGTATCCGCTCTGGATGTGGCGAAATCCCTCATCGACTACGGGATGCACCCGCCCACGATGTACTTCCCCCTCATCGTCCACGAGGCCCTGATGCTGGAGCCCACAGAGACGGAGAGCAAGGAGACTTTGGACTGGGCGGCGGATGTGTTCCGGCAGCTCTCCGAGCTGGCCCGGAAGGATCCGGAGTTCATGCACGCCGCGCCCCACAATGCCCAGATCGGTCGGCCTGACGAGGTACGGGCAGCGCGGAGTCCGGTGCTGCGGTATACGTTTTGAGGTTGTGCATTCTTTTCTTGTGAACAAGAAAAGAATCAAAAGAAAACTTGATTGAGGTTGGGCGGGCTGGGAAGATGGAGCCCGGCGCGTCCGGCGGTACAGCAGTGATATAGAG
>JAIEIQ010000183.1 GCA_029065305.1 Oscillospiraceae bacterium | reverse complement strand
TCCCTCACCCCTTACTCCCTAGTTTATCATCTTTACATGAAAAAGTCTGCCGGTAGGCAGACTTTTTCGACAGGCTGAAGTGGGGAGGCGCTTCGCGCCTCCCCACTTTTTCACATATAAAGCCTTAAGGATGGATGACAATTTTCCGGGCCTTCTTATCCATGATAAGCTGGAGGCCCTTCCCATACTCCTCCAGTGGCAGCTCATGGGAGATAAGCTCCTTGACCTGCACCGCGCCGCTCTCCAGATACTCCAGCGCCCGGTCAAAGCAGTGGGTCTGGGCGAAGGAGCCCAGGATGGTGTACTCCTGGCTGAAGATCTCGTAGGGGCTCACGGGCACCTTGGCGTCGGCGGCGCAGACGCCGTAGGAGACGATCTTGCTGCCCATGTGGACGAAGCTGAAGCACCCGGCAAAGACGGAGGCCGCGCCGGTGGCGTCGATGACGATATCGAAGCCCTTGGGCTGGAGGGCCTTGATGGCCTCGGTGTGCTTGGAGGGATCCGCCTTGTCCATCACCACCAGATCGGTAAAGCCGTACTTGCGCAGGATGTCCAGCTTCTCCGGGTGGGGATCGGCGATGACCATGCGGCCTCCGCCGGCCCGGCGGAGCAGCTGGGCCAGGATGATGCCGGTGGGACCCGCGCCGAACATGAGGATGGAGTCGCCGAACCTGGGGGCGATGCGGTCCACGCCGTGGACGGCGCAGGCGGTGGGCTCGGTGAAGGTGGCCTCCTCAAAGGACAGCTTGTCGCTGATGGCAAAGACCTTGTCGTGGTTGATGAGCACGTACTCGGCGAAGCCGCCGGGCATATTGCAGCCGTGGGAGTTGAAGTTCTCACAGTAGAGGGGCATATCCTTCCGGCAGGCCTCGCAGTAGCCGCACAGCTCCGTGTTGTCGGCGGTGACCCGGTCGCCGGGCTTCCACTCGGTCACCTCGCTGCCCACGCTGTCGATGACCCCGGCGAACTCGTGGCCGTTGACCAGGGGGAACTTCGCCAGGAAGCTGCCGTCATGGATGGTCAGATCGGTCTTGCAGATGCCGCAGGCCTTCACCCGGATGACCACCTGATGGGGGCCGGGCACCGGCTTCTCCAGCTCCACCACGGAGAACTCACGGGCGGCGGTGTACTGAATTGCTTTCATCTCGAATACCTCCTGTTTTATACCTTTTAAAAATTACTTCTTTTTCTCCATACCCAGCGCGTTGGCCAGCATGATGCCGTCGTAGACCATCTGGGGATTGACGGTGAAGGGCTCCACGTCCCAGTAGGAGTGCATGGACGCCTCGGCCACCTTCATGATGTCCTCACCGGTGGCGTCGGGGATGTCCAGGTCGGCGAAGGTGGTGGGCAGGCCCACCTGGTTGTAGAAGTCGTAGAGCTCGTCGATCTCCTCCGCCGGCGCACCCTCCACAATCAGCTGCACCAGCACGCCAAAGGCCACCACTTCCCCGTGGAGCAGCTTGGCGCAGGGGGGCAGGACCGTGATGCCCTCGGCAATGGAGTGGGCCCCGGCGCAGGAGGTGTTCTGCACGCCCAGGCCGGACAGAAGGGTGTTGGCCTCGATAACGTCCTCCACATCCCTGGTACACAGCCCCAGCTCCGCCGCCTTCTTGGCGTTGACGCCCTTGGCGAGGATGGTCTCGTGGCAGGCCTTGGACACGGCCAGACCGGCGATGGTCTGCATATAGCCGCCGTTGACGTAGTTGGGGGAGGAGGACTGGAGGTTGGCCCGGCACTCCGGGTAGGTGGACAGGGCGTCGCCCATGCCGGCCACCAGGAAGCGGATGGGGGCCTTCGCCAGAATCTCGGTGTCCAGCAACACCAGATCCGGGTTCTTCTTGTAGTGCCGCGCGCCGATGTGCTCCCCCTGGGGGGTGTAGATGACGGACAGACCCATGGCCGGCGCGTCGGTGGAGGCGGTGGTGGGGACGATGACGGTGGTGGCCCTGTAGTTGTCGGCCACAGCCTTGGCGGTATCCATGGTCTTGCCGCCGCCGATGCCCACCACAACCTCGGGGGCCAGGTCCTTGGCAAGGCCGGTGCAGCGGAGGATCTCGTCCTCGGTGCACTGTCCGCCGAACTGCTCGCACTGGATCTGACTGCCGCTGTTGGCGTAGAGGGCCTCAAACTTGGCCTTCATATCCTGATAGAAAAAGACGTCGATGAGGAAAAAGACCTTCTTGCCGTAGATCTCGGTGTGCTCCCGGATGTGGTCGAGCTCATAGCGGCCCTGGATGTAGCGGCTGGGAGAGCCGTAGGCGCGGGTAGAACGCTCCAGCATAGACATGATAAAGACCTCCTCAAAAATTTGAAATCGTTACTGTTTCTTCCACTTGGGGTTATCCAGCAGGACGGGCTTCCCGTCCCGCTCCACCACGATCTTCCGGTACCCCTTCTCCTCGATGGTGCCGTAGTCGTGGCCGGCGTCGGCCCGGTAGACGAAAAACATCACCAGGGGCTCATCGCCGGTGTTGACGCTGCGGTGGGCCCAGCGGCCCGGGACATAGAGGGCGTCGCCGGGCTTCATCTCCCTCCAGTCCACCTCCCCCTCCGGGGTCTCCATGAGCATTCCGCCCTGGCCGGAGAGGCAGTAGTAGACCTCCGAGGTGTCCAGAATGGTGTGGAAATGGCCCTTGGTCATAAAGTACTCGTCCCCCACCTTGCCGGGGTAGAGCTTGGTGGTGCCGAACTGGAGCACGCCGGACTCCTCCGGCAGGTCCAGGCCGTAGAACTCATAGAGCAGGGGGTTCTCCCCCGCCGCCAGGGCCTGGGCCGCGTCCTGGTCGGCGAACTGGCCGGCCATGTTGGACACATGGCGGAGGGTGGGCTTGACCTTTCCGCTCTCGCACAGGCCGGTGAGCAGGTTGAAATCCAATACAAAGGGCTTGATGTCTGCCATAAAATCCTCCTGGGCGCAGGGGCGCCGCGGCTCTGTTTATTTGATGATCTGTCCTCTTGTCCGGCGGTCCACGGTCAGGGCGATAGCGGCCAGCACGAAGATGCCGAACACCACGTTCTGCCAGTAGGCGTCCACGCCGATGAAGTTCATGCCGTTTTCAATGATGGCTACGGTGAACACGCCCAGAATGGTGCCCAGCTCGCTGCCCTTGCCGCCGGCCAGGCTGGTGCCGCCCAGGGCGCAGGCCGCGACAATCTTCAGGGTGAAGGGGTCGCCGATGGTGGGGGCGCTGGAGCGCAGGTTTGCCGCCAGAAACACCCCGGCCAGAGCCGCCAGCACGCCGTTGAGGGCGAAGACGGTGATCTTGGTCCGGTCCACGTGGATGCCGGCCACCCGGGCCGCCCGCTCGTTGCCGCCGATGGCGAAGACAGCCTTGCCGAAGGCGGTGAAGCGGGTGAGCAGATAGACCAGGATGATGATGATCAGCGCCAGCACCAGGGGCAGACCCACCACGCCGAAGGAGATCTTGTACCACTCCGTGGCGGGCCAGAGGGCCTTTTTCATGGACTCCGGCCCCTGGGTGATGAGCAGGGCGGCGGACTGCCACACGCTCATGAAGCCCAGGGAGGCGATGAAGGAGGGAACCTTCAGCTTCACGTGGATGAAGCCCAGGGTCAGGCCGGAGCACAGCCCGAAGGCCAGGGACACGGCCAGCGCCGTCAGACCGGCCAGCATGGGACTGCCGAAGCCCTCCCCGTAGGCCAGCATAAAGTGGACAAAGGCCACGTTGGACACGGAGCACACCGCCCCCATGGACAGGTCGATGGAGCCGAAGAGCAGCACCATGGTCATCCCCGAGGCCATGATCATCAGCGGCGCGGTGTCCCGCAGCAGGTTTTTCAGATTGATCTCCCCCAGGAAGTTCTCCTGGGTCAGGGACAGTGCCAGCAGCAGAATGACGATGGCGGAGAAGCTGAAATACTCCATAATGTTGTCGAGAACCGCTTTCTTTCCCGGCAGCGCTTTTTTCTTCGTTGTCATGCCTCTACCTCCTTACATCATCAGGCTGACCACGTCAACCTGGGAGGGCTTCCCGTCGGCCGGCGCGTCGAATTCGCCTGTGACCAGGCCGTCCTTCATCATCAGCAGCCGGGAGCACAGCCCCAGATACTCGTCCACCGTGTCGCCCAGGAGGATGACCGCCTTGCCCTCCTCCGTCATATTGCGGATGAAGGCGTAGATCTCCTCCTTGGCCCCCACGTCCACGCCCCGGGTGGGGTGGTTGAGGATCAGGATCTCCGCTCCGCTGGCCAGGGCCCGGGAGAAGACCACCTTCTGCTGGTTGCCGCCGGAGAGCTGGAGCAGCAGCTCCTGGGGGCCGCTGGTCTTGATGCGCAGCTTCTTGATCCACTCCTCCGCCTGCCGGCGCACCGCCCTGGCGGAGACCACGGGGCCCTTGGACAGGGCGTGGGCGTTGGACAGGGCGATATTCTCCTCCACGGAGAGGTTGGAGACAATGCCCTCAAAGAGCCGCTCCTTGGGGATCATCAGCACGCCCTTGTCCAGGGCCTGCTGGGGGGAGGCGAACTTCATCTTCTCGCCCCGGATGACCACCTCGCCGAAGGAGGGCCGCTCGTCGCCGCAGATGACCTCGCAGACCTCCTCGATGCCGGAGCCCACCACGCCGCACAGCCCCAGCACCTCGCCCCGGTGGAGCTGGAAGTTCACGTGCTTGAACACGCCGTGGACGCCCAGGTCCTTCACCTCCAGCAGCACCTCCTCCGAGGGGACGGTCTGCCGGTCCAGGTGGTAGTACTCGGTGGTGGTGCCCTTGCCCACCATCATCTCATAGAGCTTGGCCTCGGTGGCGTCCTTGGTGTCCAGGTCCCCCACGCTGGTGCCGTCCTTGTAGACGTAGATCCGGTCGGTGATATGTAAGATCTCGTCCAGGTGGTGGGAGACAAAGATCACCGAGTGGCCCTGGTCCGCGATCTTCCGCATCTGCTTGTACAGGTTCTCCACCTCCGCCTCGTTGAGCACCGAGGTGGGCTCGTCCAGCAGGATCAGGCAGTGCTCCGCGCCGGAGCGCTTGGTCACGTCCATAACCTTGGCGATCTCCACCATCTGCCGGGTGGCGAAGTTGAGGTTGCTGACCTTGGTGGTGGGGTTGATGTCGGTGATGTCCACGGCGGCCAGGACCTCCTGGGCGGCCTTGTTCATCCTGCTCCAGCTGATGATGCCGTGGGACTTGAATAAATTCTCGTGGCCGAAGAAGATGTTCTGGGCCACGTTTAGATTCACAATCAGAGACTGCTCCTGGAAGACCATGCCGATGCCCGCCTTGTTGGCGTCCATGGGGGTCTTGGGCGCGTAGGGCTGGCCGTGGAGCGTCATGGTTCCGTCGGTCTGGGGCTGGGCCCCGATAATGATTTTCAGCAGCGTGGATTTGCCCGCGCCGTTCTCCCCCACCAGGCCCACGATCTCCCCGGGGGCCACGTCCAGGCCCACGCCCTTGAGAGCCTGGGTGCCCGCAAAGGACTTGGTGATGCCGCTGGCGCTGAAGAGCAGGGTCCGGGCGGTATCCCGCGGGGTGGTCTGTTCTTGTTTCGTCATTGCTTCTCCTCCCCTTACTTGCTGATGACCTTGGTCCCTCGGGCCACGGTCAGGATGACGGAGACCAGGATGATAACGCCCTGGATGCCCGTACGGATATTGGGGTTGACGCCCAGCACCAGCAGGCCGTTGTCCAGCACGGTCATAATGAGCACGCCCACAATGGTGTTGGTAACGCCGCCCTTGCCGCCGGCCAGGCTGGTACCGCCAACGACCACAGCGGCCTGGGCGGGGAACATCTTGCCCGCGCCGATGGCGATCTGGCCCTGGCCCAGGCGGATGGCCCCGATGACGCCGGCCACGCCGAAGAGGAAGCCGGCCAGGGTGAACACGCCCACCTTCACCTTCTCCACGCTCACGCCCACGGACCGGGGGATGCTCTCGTTGGTGCCCACGGCGTAGATATGGCGGCCGAAGGCTGTGCGCTCCTGGATGAAGTAGCACAGGGCGAACATGGCGACAGCCACCCAGGTGATGAAGGGAATGCCCAGGAAGGAGGCGGTGGGCAGGGATTTAATGAAGGGGTCCTGGATGGTGGGCGGGTGGCCCTGGTAGGACACCATGCCGATGCCCTTGCAGATGTACATGAAGGCGAAGGAGGCCATAAAGGAGGGGATTTTCAGGTACACATGGCACAGGCCGACAGCCAGGCCGCAGAGCATACTGGCCCCCACGGCGATGACCGCCCCCATCAGGCCCAGATCGGTGCCGAACTCGCTGTTGAGCACCAGGCAGGCAAAGAGGGAGCCGGCCATGCCCACCGTGCCGTCAATGGAGAGGTCGATACTCCCCAGCATAATGACGAAGGTCAGGCCCAGGGCCACCACCAGGGGCAGCGCCATCTGGTTGAGGATGTTCAGCAGGTTCCCCCCGCTGATAAAGCTGAGGCCGCAGGAAGCGGTGAACACAACCACCAGGGCGATGAGCACAAGGATGGGGGCCAGCTTCATCAATCGGTCGTTCCTGTTTTCATTTCTGACTTTTTCGGCGAACTCCTCGGTAATGCTCGCCGCGGGATTCAATCTTATCATAAGCGTCTCTCCAATCTCACGCCGGCTCTGGACGTTGTATTCCGCTGAGAAATCCGGGGGCTGGGACATCCATCCCAGCCCCCATGTCTTTTGTGAGTCAAGCTATGTGGTTTGTCCGGAGCCCGCCTTAGTCGGCCTTGCACCAATAAATCTGGCTGAAATCAAAGGTGGGCGGGTTGGTCAGGTAGTCCTCGGCGACCTCGGGGCTGTCGATGAGCAGGGCGGGGGTGGCGAACTCCCGGTACTCGGCGGGCAGGGCCTCCACGTCGATGAGGCCGGCCCAGGCGGCGTAGCAGATAGCCAGGGTGTAGCCGCCCTGGAGGTAGCCGTTGGAGGAGACGGTGGCGGTGGCGTAGCCGTCACGGACGGCCTCGACGATATCGGTGTTGGCGTCGATGCCCACCACGCCGACCTTACCCTTCAGGCCGGCAGCGTCCAGCGCCTGGAGAGCGCCGGTGGCCATGTTGTCGTTGGCGCACCACACGCCGCCCACGTCGGGCGTCTGGG